>DAOWJU010000007.1 GCA_030640215.1 Desulfuromonadales bacterium | reverse complement strand
GTTGTCGATTGTGGATCAGCCCCATCAACCGCCTCTAAAAAGGAGACATAGTTGGTGTAAACGTGAACCTGGGCCTTGCGCTCCTGGAGCAGTGTAGCGATTCGCTCGGCCGTGTCCGGATCATCGTCAACAACGATAAACCGGTGAGCCGGCAACTGACTCTCAGTAGCTGAGGCCACAGATTTGCCAGCGACGGTCTCACCCTTGACTTCAGCCAACAGCTGATCGATATCGACCAGAGATTCGCCTTGTTCATCGTCAGTTTCGCCGCGATGGCGTCTCTCATCAAGTAGACGGCTACCTTCCATCGCCAGCCATTGCGGGTTGAGACCACTGTCGAGCATGAATTGCAGAGGGTTCAGGTTGGTGGCCGCCAATTCACCGGGATCGCCCAGTTCAAAAGAGAAAGAGCCTTCATCCCAGCTGAAAAAACTATAGACAACCTTTTCAACCTGTTCACGAACTGCCTTCTCAATGTCCTCGCGATCAACTCCGAAATCACTGACCAGGACATCGCCGATACGGCGTTCATCATCGCTTTCCTGCTGGATGACCAGAGCCTTTTTGAGGGTCTCCATGTCGGCCATGCCCGCACGCAGGACAAGATCGCCGAGGTTTTCCGGGTGGGTGGAAGCCGACGCACGAATGACCTGGCCATCATAAAAGATCACGCGCCCTTCCCGTTCGCGGCTGGTTAACTGCAACACGCCGGACTTACGGCTCAAGCTGACAATCTGGAGAATTTCCCCCAGGCCGAGATCTTCTAGGTTACCAACAAGACTCATAAGCTCTTCGTAAAAACATCAATATTAAAAAGGGACATAAATGTGACGTAACAATCGGAAATTAAATAGAAATAAATATACTTCAATGGGTGTTGTCAAGTAAAGCAGGTTTTCCACGACAGCAGGTTCTCAACGAACAGGAGGGTGGGATAAAACCGTAAGGTCAAGCGCCATAAAACCCATCAATGCTCACGATCAGAAAATTTCAAACGAATCGGACAGGCGGTAAAACCAAAGGCCTGACGCATACAGTTCATCAGGTAACGCTCATAGGAAAAATGAACGCCATCGGCTTTGTTGACAAAAACGACGAAGGTCGGCGGGCGAACAGCAGTCTGGGTGATATAGAAGAACTTGAGACGTTTGCCGCGATACATGGGCGGTTGATGATTATATTCAGCATCTTTTAACAGCTTGTTGAGTTGAGATGTCGGCACCTTGCGGTTAAACTCGTCGCTGACCATCTCCACATCCGCCATGATTTTGCTGATGCGCTGGCCACTGAGAGCGGAGACAAAATGAATCGGGCTGTCAGGAAGGAAGCGAAAAGCCCCACGCACCTCCTTGATATAGTCACCCATGGTGGTGTTATCCTTCTTGACCAGATCCCACTTATTCACCACCAGAATCACTGCCCGCCCGCGTTCATGGGCATAGCCAGCAATCGTCAGGTCCTGATCGGTAATGCCCTCTTCACCATCAATCACCACCAGGGCAATGTGCGCACGGTCCATCGCTTTTAACGCCAGGATGACCGAGTACTTCTCCAACTTCTGCGACACCCTGCCCTTGCGGCGGATTCCGGCGGTATCAATCAGAACATAGCGACGCTGATTGTAGTTAAAAGGTGTATCCACGCTGTCACGGGTCGTACCGGCAGTCGGATTGGCGACCACCCGTTCAAAACCGAGCATACGATTGACCAGCGACGACTTGCCGACATTGGGCCGACCGATAATCGCCAGACGGGTCTCAGTGACATCCTCATCATCAGCATCCTGCTCAGGCAGTAATGCCTGAATTTCATCCACCAGGTCACGCGTACCAAGACGATGCTCGGCCGCAATCGAGTGAATTTCACCAACGCCGAGAGCATAAAACTCGCCAAGGTTTGCTTCCTGAGTCGGGCCATCGACTTTATTGACCACAAACAGCACCGGTTTATCGACCTGGCGCAGCATGTGGGCGACCTCTTCGTCTGCAGGGTTCAACCCCTCACGGCCATCCATCAGGAAGAGTATGATATCAGCCTCTTCCATCGCCAACTGTGACTGTTCACGCATCTGAGAAAGCAGACGCTCGTTACTGGCCGGTTCAAAACCGCCAGTATCGATCAGAGTGAAACGCTTGTCGTAGCGAGTCACCTCCGCATAATTACGATCACGCGTCACACCAGGAACATCTTCAACAATGGCCACACGTCTGCCAATAATGCGGTTAAAAAGCGTCGATTTACCCACATTTGGGCGACCAACTATAGCGACAATTGAACTCATGAATAATACCCCGTATACCACTCAACAAACCGGCTAATACCATCTTCGATCGAGGTTGCTGGTCGAAAGCCAACATCAGTGCTCAAAGCATCTACGTTGGCCCATGTGGCAGGCACATCACCAGGCTGGATTGGCAGGAAGTTTTTCACCGCCACCTTACCCAGGGCTTTTTCGAGTGTCTCGATCATATGCATCAACTCGACCGGATTGTTGTTGCCGATATTGTAGACTCGATAAGGCGCCATGCTGGTGCCAGGATCGGGATTGTCGCCAGACCATTCGGCATTCGGCTGTGCTGGCTGATCGGTCACCCGCACAACGCCCTCGACGATATCGTCAATATAGGTAAAATCCCGTCGCATGCGGCCGTGATTGAAAACATCAATCGGCTCACCGGCGAGAATCGCCTTGGTAAAGAGGAAGAGAGCCATATCTGGGCGCCCCCAGGGACCGTAAACAGTAAAGAATCGCAAGCCGGTACAGGGCAAGTTGTAAAGATGTGCATAGGTGTGCGCCATCAACTCGTTGGCCTTCTTGCTTGCTGCGTACAGCGACAGCGGATGATCAATGTTATCGTGCACCGAAAAGGGCATGCTGGTATTGGCACCATAGACCGATGACGACGACGCATAAACCAGATGCCCGACCTGCTGATGTCGACACCCCTCAAGGATGTTCATGAAGCCAACCAGATTGGCATCGACATAAGCCCGAGGATTGGTCAACGAATAACGCACTCCGGCCTGGGCGGCCAGATTAACCACTGCGTCAAATTTATGCTCGGCAAAGAGTTTCTCCATACCGTCTCGATCTTCAAGAGCACATTTTACAAAGGTAAAGTTTTCTTTGTCAGTTAACCGTTTAAGGCGATTTTCCTTAAGCGAGACTTCATAGTAATCGTTCAGATTATCCAGACCGATGACCGTATCGCCACGTGCCAGCAATCGTTGGCAGAGATGGGAGCCTATGAAGCCAGCGGCGCCGGTTACCAGAATTTTAGGAGCCGCGGATTGGTGATCAACTTTTATTTTTTGGTCCATAATTTACCTTGGGTGCTGTCTGTAATGAAAAAAATAATCTCACAGGGATATGCAGGATAAACAGGATACAACTTCTAATCATGTCTAAAATATCTATGGCCTCGATTAAACCCCATCAAGAAACTGCAACAGTTCCCCAGTCTTGGCCTCCATAAGCGCCTGATCTCCGCGACTCTCAACATTTAGCCTGACGACCGGTTCCGTATTCGACATGCGCAGATTAAAGCGCCAATTCTCATACTCTACCGAAAGCCCGTCAGTATGATCAACTGTGAGGGCAGCAGACGCATATTTCTGCTCAATCGCAGCGATCGCAGCCGTCGGGTCTTTGAGAGTCCGGTTGATTTCACCGCTTGCGGGGAACTTGAGCATCCGCTCACCAACCAGCTCAGAAAGCAGCTTGCGCTGACGGCACATCAGCTCAACCACCAGCAACCATGGAATCATACCACTATCGCAGTAGGCAAAGTCGCGAAAATAGTGATGAGCACTCATCTCGCCACCATAAACAGCATCCTCAGCACGCATGCGTTCCTTGATGAAAGCATGACCGGTCTTGCTCATCACAGCCTGGCCACCTGCCTGTTGCACAATATCGATAGTATTCCAGGTCAAACGCGGATCATGAATGATCTTCGCATTCGGCTGTGTGGCCAGAAAAGCCTCGGCAAGCAAACCAACAATATAGTAGCCCTCGATAAACTCACCATGCTCGTTGAAGAAAAAACAGCGGTCAAAATCACCATCCCAGGCAATCCCGAGTCCAGCACCATGTTCAAGGACTGCGTCACGCGTAATACTCCGATTTTCCGGCAGCAGTGGATTGGGGATGCCATTCGGGAAAGAGCCGTCCGGTTCGTGGCAGATTTTGATGATCTCCAGCGGCAACTGCTTTTCCAGCAGGTCAAGCAAGGGTCCGGCACAACCATTACCAGCATTGACCACCACTTTCAGTGGTCGCAAGGCAGAAGCATCGATGTAGCTGAGTAAATGACGAATATAAGCAACCCGATGTTCGTAAGGTGACACTTGGCCAACTTTGTCAGGCGAAGCGAAATCACCCTGCTCTGCAAGCAGACGGACCTGATCGAGACCGCTATCACCGCTGATCGGGCGGCTGCCCTCACGCACCAGCTTCATACCGTTGTAATCCGCCGGATTATGACTCGCTGTCACCATAATGCCGCCATCGGCCTTGGCGTGCGAGGTGGCAAAATAGACCTCCTCGGTGCCACACAGGCCAATATCAAGCACATCGGCACCGCCCTCGGTCAACCCTTTGATCAAGGCAGCCGTCAGCGCCGGACTGGTCGGCCGGATGTCCTGGCCAACCACAACACTTTTGGGACGCAGGAATTGTGCAAACGCACGCCCGATGCGGTAGGCGACATCTTCGTTGAGTTGATCGGGGATGCGACCGCGGATATCATAGGCTTTGAAACACGATATTTTCATAGTGAAGGGTTCTCCGGAAAGTGAGGCTGAGAAACCGAGGGGCGGGAAGAGCTAACGACCATATTGGTCACTGAAGCGCTCAATATCATCTTCCGACAGGTGCTCGCCCGTCTGCACCTCAATGATTTCCAGAATCTCATCACCGGGATTACTCAAACGATGCTTGTCGCCACTGGGTATATAAACAGACTGATTCGCCTCAAGGGTCTGGATAACATTTTCGCAGGTGACTTCGGCTTTTCCGCGCACCACCACCCAATGTTCGGCACGATGCTGGTGACGCTGCAGGGAAAGACTGGCACCAGGGTTGACAGTAATCCGTTTGACGAGGAACCCGACTCCGGCATCCAATCCTTCATAGGCGCCCCAGGGGCGATTGACCCGCTTATGCAGCAGGTATTCTTCACGCTCAAGCTTTTTCAGCCGGTCAACAACCTGCTTGACTTCCTGCACGCGGTCCTTGGCAGCAACCAGAATGGCATCAGCCGTTTCGACCACCACGGTATCTTGCAGACCGATTCCAGCCACAAGTCGTGTCCCTGAATAAAGATAGCTGGTGCTACAATCAACATTGACCACGTCACCAATAGTGACATTGCCCTGATCATCAGGTTCGCCAACTTCCCAGAGTGCAGCCCAGGAGCCGACATCGCTCCAGCCAGCATCCAGGGGTATGACCACGGCACGCTCGGTCTTCTCCATCACCGCGTAGTCAATCGAATCGGCAGGACACGCCGCAAAAGTTTCAGCATCAAGACGGGTAAAGTCGAGATCAGCCACCTTCGCCGACCAGGCTTTACGACACGCCCTCAACATCTCAGGAGAATGTTTTTCCAACTCATCCAGATATGAAGAGGCCTTAAACAGGAACATGCCGCTGTTCCAATAATAATCGCCGCTCTGCAAATATTGTTCAGCGGTCGCAAGGTCAGGTTTTTCTACGAACTGCTGAACATCGAAGATGCCGGGGGCTGTCTTCTCGTCCCGCGTCCCGCGTCCCACGATCCGGTGTTTTCTCCCGGCACGGATATAACCGTAGCCCGTTTCCGCAGCAGTCGGCACAATACCGAAGGTCAAGAGCGCACCGTCCTGAACGACATCGACGCCAACATTGACCGCGTCACAAAGAGCCGCAGCATCACGAATGACATGATCCGCAGGTAACACCAACAGAACGGGATCCGAGCCATCAGCCATCGCCTGCAAAGCAGCCACCGCCACAGCCGGAGCCGTATTGCGTCCGACCGGCTCAAGGATCACCGCATCAGCGGCCTGCCCTGCCTGGCGCAACTGTTCGGCGACCATGAAGCGATGCGCGTCGTTGCAGACGACCAGCGGCGCACCAAGATCAGCGAGGCCTGATAAACGCAGCACTGTTTCCTGCAACATGGTCCGCTCACCAACCAGCGGCAATAACTGCTTCGGGTAAAGTTCACGGGATAAGGGCCAGAGGCGGGTACCAGCTCCGCCGCTTAATATGACGGGTACGATTTTGCTTACATTTGACATTTTTGTTCCTTAAAACTTTATTTCCTAAAACTCTCTGAATGTTCCAAGAACCACCGATAAGTCTTCTCAATCCCTTCCCACAGACAAATCTGCGCTTCCCAGCCCAACTCTTTAGCCCGCGACACCTCAAGCAGTTTACGCATGGTCCCGTCCGGTTTGGTTAAATCAAACTCTAACCCGCCCTCAAAACCAACCACATCTTTGATT
>DAOWJU010000135.1 GCA_030640215.1 Desulfuromonadales bacterium | reverse complement strand
GGTGTTGTAGGATATTTGCGTGTAGGTGGCCATGACGAAGGCCCCGGCACCCATGATCGGCGGCATTAACTGACCACCTGTTGAGGCTGCAGCTTCGACCCCGGCAGAGAATTTGGCCGGAAACCCAGCGCGCTTCATCAACGGAATTGTGATGACGCCGGTTGAAGCCGTATTCGCAACTGCCGAACCAGAGATGGTCCCCATCAAACCGGAAGCCATAACCGCGACCAGTCCGGGGCCACCAACCATTCGTCCAGCGACGGCGCGTGCCAGATCAATAACGAACTCTCCTGCCCCGGAACGAAGTAGAAAAGCACCAAACAGGATAAACATGAATACATAGGTGGAAGAGATACGTGCAATCGTACCGAACAGTGCATCGTCTCCATAGACACTGCGAAACAAGATCGTTTCTGCACTTAAACCTGCAAACTTGAAAACCCCGTCAATATGTTGACCCCACCAGCCGATGTAGCTTAAAGCGATAAGAATCAAAACCGGGATGAACCATCCGGCGACCCGGCGAGTGAATTCCAAAGCGCTGAGAATCAGGATAATTCCTGCTGTCCACTCAGATGGAGACATTCGCACGCCACGAGCATAAATGGCATCTTCCATGGAGATCAGGTAGATGGCTGAACCCGCTGCGAGCAAGCCGAGCAGGATGTCAAGGGAGCGCCAACCAACACCTGCATCCCTGCGCAGTGGGTAGACCAATGCGGCAATCAGGGCGAATCCGGCAAAGTGCAACGCGTTCTGCCAGAGGGTCGGCAGGACAGTTACGACATTGAACCAGATGTGCATCAGGGAGACGGCCACCCCGAGAATCAGCAGTACTTTAGACGGTTGCAGTTGGTTTTCAGCATCAGACAACGACATGGTCGTGAGCTCCAAAAAGGTTACGGCCACGCCGAAAGGGCGCGGCCGTGTGGATGAATCTACTTACTTCGCGATCAGGTGGTCAGGTACGGTGATTCCTGCTTCCCGATAATATTTGAGGGCGCCTGGATGTAGCGGTAATGGTAAACCAACGGTCGCTTTTTCCAGCGACATTGCTTTGGTGGCACCATGGATAGCGTTGAGGAACGCCAGGTTTTCATAGATGGCTTTGGTAATCTGGTAGACAGCGTCTTCGTCCAGGTCGGCACGGACAGCTAGAAAGTTAGGCTGAGCGATGGTGTTGATATCCTTCTTCTGGTTTGGATAGGTCTCTGTCGGGATCACAAAGCGGGTCCAGAGATTTCGGCCGCCATCGGCTTGTTTCATCTGCTCATCGGTAAAATCAAGGATAGTGATATCATCACCCATAGCCGCCATCGCTTTGGTGATAGCGCCTGCGGGAGCACCAGCAGGAATCCCCATGCCGGAGATCTGACCGTTTTGCAGCGCGTCAGCTGAAGGGCCGTAACCAACATGAATAAGATCGTAATCTTTATCGATGTCGACACCGAGGTTGCCGAGCAGAACCGTGTTGGAGCCGAGTGTTCCGGAGTTCTTTTTACCCATCGCCATGGCTTGCCCCTTCATCCCAACCAGGTCACTGACAGTGCCAGTTTTGGCAAACTTTTTCAACACAGCATAGTGTTCCACGTTCTGCCAGAGCATACTCACTGAACGCAAATTCTTCTGTGGCCCGTAAGACTCGATCGGTCCGGTACCGTTCCAGGCGTAAGAGCCATAGAGACCTTGAAGGATTGCGAACTGAACCTCGTCATCACGGAGTAGCTTAATGTTTTCCCCTGAACCGGCCGAGTTGATCGCCGACATACCAATTTTCTGTTTCGGTTGCAGCTTGACCTTGACCAGGGTTGACAGAGCGACACCAACCGGGTAGTAGGTTCCACCGGTAGAGGCAGTGGCCATAAGATAACTACGTTCTTTTGCCGCTTGGGCAGAACCGATACAACCAAGCGTCAGTGTCAATGCTGCCACGAAAACTGTGAGTTGTTTAAATCCTGTTGTCATTTTCATTTTTTCCTCCTCAATTTTTAGTGATCCGAACTTGGATAAGGGATTCCTCAGTTTATATTGGGAAAATGATAAAGCAAGGGACATACCAGAGTCGGTAACAGCTATGAACTCAAGCTTTGGGCAGGAGGAGAGAAGAGATTTAGGCGGACTCTTGCTGAAAAAAACCTGCGTTTCGGCATGATCTTGCCGAAATGGGTCAGGTGAAATTCTTTCGTCCAAGGTTGTGACGAGTCATTTTTTCGTTAAGAGTGCGGCGAGGCAGATTCAGTTCCTCCATCACGAGTTGAACATCGCCCTTGTGCCGGGTTAGAGCGTGTTCCAGCAGG
>DAOWJU010000258.1 GCA_030640215.1 Desulfuromonadales bacterium | reverse complement strand
GTGGTCGGCAACGATGCCACTATCACCCTGGGCGGCCTCGCCGGTAATTTTGAGCTGAATGTCATGATGCCGGTCATGGCGCATAACCTGCTGCAGTCGATCGACCTGCTAGCCAATGTTATTGGTCAATTCAATGAACGCTGCCTGCAAGGGCTGGTCGCTGACCGGGAACGTTGCGAAGCGCTTATCGAAGAGAGCCTGGCCATGTGTACCGCCCTGGCTCCGGTGATCGGTTATGATCGTGCTGCGGCTATCGCCAAGCAAGCCCATGAAACCGGCAGAACGGTTCGCGAAATTGCCCTGGCGGAAAAGGTATTATCTGAGGAAAATTTGCAACGGCTGCTTGACCCGCGACCGATGACTGAAACCGGGATACCGGGGAAGACGAGATAGAGGCTGTGGGCTAGGAATGTTATGAGCAGAAAAGAGAGCCGGCGACAGATGTTGCTGCGCTACAATAAGGAGCGGCAGCGCAATGTTCTGGCCGAGCGAGGGGTGCATGAATTTGTTCTGGTGCTCGATCAGCTCAAGGTCGGATTCAACGTCGCCAAGATCTTCCGCAGTGCCGAGGCCTTCGGTGCGACTGCCGTGCACCTGGTGAAGATTGATCCTTTCGATCCATCACCAGCGAAGGGCTCATTTCGAAAGGTTCCGGCGCTTTTCCATGAAACCTTTGCCGACTGTCATGCTGATTTGTTCGCGCAGGGTTATACGTTTTTTATGCTCGATCCAGAGGGAGCAACATCACTTTGCATAACAGAGCTGCCACGCAAAAGTGCTTTCGTCTTGGGGCATGAGGAGTTTGGTTCCAGTTTCGAAACGAAAGATTATCCACAGTTGCAGAAGTTGACCATTCCCCAGTTCGGCAGCGTGCAGAGTCTCAACGTCAGCATCGCCGCCTCGGTGGTGATGTATGAGTATGTTCGTCAGTGGCAATCAAGTTGCTGACTCTGACTTTACAAATACAAAAGCCTAATTGGACGCTGATCAAATCTGATGAACGCTGATAGAGCTTAAAACCTACAACAGGACAAAGAGTTAAAAATAAAGGCCACAAACATTTTACGGGGAAGATCTTATACCCTTCAGTGGCTTGTCTTTTGTTTATCAGCGTTCATCAGATTTGATCAGCGTCCACAAAAAGTCTTGGCTTTTGTTTTTAGCTTTTAACTTTTAACGTTCCGCGTCCCGTTCTTCCCCGCACTGCCAACAAGCGCCAAACTGCCCCTCCAGAACTTCCCCACAAGACGGGCAGGTCCACGGCTCGGTCTCTTCGTCGACCTTAAACCAATTGTCGAGG
Source organism: Desulfuromonadales bacterium (assembly GCA_030640215.1). Taxonomy (GTDB): domain Bacteria; phylum Desulfobacterota; class Desulfuromonadia; order Desulfuromonadales; family BM103; genus M0040. The sequence continues at coordinate 1,749 of DAOWJU010000258.1, read as the reverse complement.
AGCAACCTGGCCCGGGGCCAGATTTCATCATCGACAACCCAGAGTTCCGGGAAACATTCAAGAAAAGGGATTTCACCAAGGGCAGCAAAAAGCTGTTCATTACGAATCAGGCAGGCCACACCTTCCCGTTCCAGCAGCTCTTTCAATAAGCCTGCTTCAGCACGATCCGCGAGAGTGAAAGTATGGAGTTTTTTCATCGACTTAACAGCATGGGTTTAGAGGACTTCCAGCATGGTCTCACCCAACTCCTCTTTCTGCCAGTTTTTCAAAACTGTAACGGCATCAAGTTCCGCCAGAGACAGCGGCCGGGCCAGAGCCACCGCTTCAAGGGCCGCATTATTGATCAGAACTCCAGGATCCAGGGCATATTTAGCCGCCTCTTTCTGCCGCCACTTTTTCAGAAGTTTGACCCGCTCTTCAAGCCCCGGATCTTTTGTTCGCCGCGGTTGCCGTGGGAACTTGGGCAAATCGGCTTCGGCTATATTCAGGCCGTCACGAACAGCCTGTAACAAAGCGCGGCCATAGCGTTCGATCAGACGCGGCGACAGGCCTTCGATACCACGCAGATGCCCTGATTCCCTGGGCATGCGTTGAGCCAGCGCCATTAACGATTTGTTGCCAAGAATTTTGTAGACCGGTTTATTACGTCGAGCCCCTTCCTGCTCACGCCACTGCATGACTTTTTCCAGCACGCCGAGCTCACGTTGAGACAAGAGACCTGCCCCTTTGAAGCGCAGACAGATCGGCCCATTGTTTTCGGCAAAACGAACCTGCTCCATCAGGGCAAACTCTTCCGTACACCAGCTCATACGGCCCAGTTCCACCAGGCGCTCTTCCAGGATAGCCACCAGGCGATGCAGGTGACAGGTGTCTTCAGCGGCATAACGCACCATTTCAGCAGGCAGGGGACGCTGTGACCAATCGGCACGCTGAAATTTTTTATCGAGCTGCACACTGAAATATTTGCGCAAAAGATCTGCCAGACCGATACGATCCTCGCCCAGCAGTTGAGCGCAAATCATGGTGTCGAACAAGCCATTGACCTCCAGGTCGAAATCACGACTCAAGCTACGCAGGTCGTAATCAGCGGCATGGAATATTTTCCGAATCGCTGGATTGGCCAGGACCGGCCTTAACGGACTGAGATCCGTCGCTGCCAGTGGATCAATCAACACGGTCCGCTCAAGCGTTGAGACCTGGATCAGGCAAACCTTCTCCTGATAATTGTGCATCGAATCGGCCTCCAGGTCGACGGCGATGGTGGTCTCGGTGGCAAGCAGTTCAGCCAGTTCGGCAACCTGGGTGTTGGTTGTCAGTATTTCAATCTGTTCCATTAATTTATAACCTTAATAAGTGTTTTTCATTATAGCAATTGCTGGAATTATTAACGCCCGTTCGCGATGCTCACTCAGGACGCAAAGCAACAGAAAGGCGCAAAGAAAACCTTTTAATCTTCCTGCCTTTTCTCTTCGCATCTTTATTCTATCTTTGCGTCTTTGCGTTAAACGGTTTTTTCCTGTTTCTCAGTTATTTGAAAAGGGACGATCCCTAGATCATTTCCTGCAGATAGTTGAAGGTCGACGTTGCCGACAAAACCGCGTCCTGCCCATAGGCAGCAAGCACGCGCCGCCCCTCGGCAGAGGCCGATCCCAGATGAGCCAGGTCAACCACAAAACGGCCGCAACCCATTTTTTGTAATTCACCGAGATGTCCAAGCAGAGAAAAATCCTGCTCCGGACGAAGCACCGT
>DAOWJU010000102.1 GCA_030640215.1 Desulfuromonadales bacterium | reverse complement strand
GACCTGGCTCCAGTTCATTTAGTCCGATCCGTTGCCGCAGATAATCAAAACGTCCTGCCACAGTCAGCGTTGCACTGGTCATGATGACGGTCTGCATACGTTCCATCAGCGTCTCTCGCAAGAGCGGCGCAACCACCAGTGGTGCTGTGCAGAGACGGGTGATGATCCCTTCACCGCGACCGATACGGCCCTTGGTGATTTCAAACCAGGCACACGATTCCGGCGCGTTGGCGACAAATGCCTGCACCTGATCGGCAGTGCCCTGCAGACGTAAGCTGATACCGGCCAGATCGGTCGCAAGCGAGCGGGTTGCCTCGGCGGCATCGTCAGGTAATTTGTGTAATGCTTTCAGCAGTTCGCGTAGTGCATCACCGAATTCACTGGTCGCTCGGGACAGGCTGCGCAGCATGGCCTCGGTTTTTTGCCAGGCTGATTTTCCCACGAAGGTTGGTATCAGTCGCTGACGAATCTCTTCTCCAGAACGAATGTCTGTGCCGAGAGCTTTTGCTAAATCGAGGCCGGTCTGTTCCAGTTCGGCAATAGACCGGTCGAGCAACTCCTGCCGTTGGCTGATGAGTGCTTCAATACGTTCGTGCAGATCCTTATAAAGAGCACTCTGACTATCATCAAGAGAGTTACTGAGTTGTACGAGCAGGCGCGGCAACAGACCTCTTTGCGGCTTGCGGGGATGACGCAGTCGGTTGAGAGTGCGAGCAAAGGCAAAGCGGGTCACTTGCGTGCTGAAGTAGCGTGTCGCGACTTCTTCAAGGTGATGTGCTTCGTCGATAACCAGTCTGGAGAATGGCGGGAGCACCGCCATTGCCGAATAGTTGTCTGTCTGATGGCGTAAGGAGAGGTCGGCTAAGAGCAGGGCATGATTTACCACCAGGATGTCAGCACGGGCGGCACGCCGCCTGGCCTGATGAAAGAAGCAGCTGTTAAAGTACTGGCACTGGCTGCGACTGCACTGGTCCGCTTCGCAGCAGACTTCATCCCAGAGGGTGCCATTGGGGAGAAAAGAGAGGTCTTCGCGCGAGCCATCACTGGTTTGCTCTGCCCATTCGCGTAATGCCTTCAACTCAGCAACGTGCTCGCTGTCAAAGAGGCCCGGTTCTGCTGCAGCGCCTTCCAACCGGCGTTGACAAAGGTAGTTCGAACGGCCTTTGACCAGCTCAACCCGAAAATCGAGACCCGTGGAGCGCTGCAGAAAAGGCAGATCCTTGCGGATCAACTGCTCCTGCAGATTGATGGTGTTGGTAGAGACGACCAGCCGCTCCCGGTTGGCAAGGGTCCAGAGGATGGCCGGTACCAGGTAGGCGAGGCTCTTGCCGGTACCGGTGCCAGCTTCGACCAGGGCGATACTGTGGCGATTGAGAGCTTCGGTGACCGCAAAGGCCATGCGTAGCTGTTCTGGGCGGTCTTCAAAGCCGGGCAGGTTTTGACAAACTTTCCCTTCCGGTCCCAGGAGTGCGGTGACCTGTTCATATTCAACAGTGGTGTTCTCTGCCGGTTTAAACGCTTCGACGACCCGGTAGATTTTGTTGACCTGGTTATTGACAATGTAGAAGCCAACTCCCAGCGAACCAAGATTTCCGGCTATGGCAAGGTCGGGCTCTGAGGGTTCGAGGTGCCCGCTCGGGTGATTGTGAATAATCACATCGCCGGGGCGGCAGGCTTGAAGGATTACAGGAACCGCTTCGCGATTGCCGCGGGCGAGGATCTCCAGATCAACGACAACCTGCTTCGCATCGGTATGGCCGAGGCAGAAGACTTCGTTGCCGCCAGATTCGAGAATTTCCTGGCGCAGCTTGGCTTGAGATTTTTCAGAAAGATACTTGTCCATGGTTGCCGGGCATTATAGCGATGCCGACTCGTTGTGGAAAGCCTTTCCGGTAACGAAAATGTGGCCGCGTCAGTTATACGTCGACAAAGTAGTTTTCGCAGGCGTGATCGATGGTGTCGCTATGCAGTTCTGGAGCCTCCTCAAAAAAACGGGCAAGGTCGATGACGTGATCAATCAAATCACGGGGATGACAGGCGTTGAACGCGATGTTGCGACGGCGATACCAATGTTCGATTAAATATTCATAAACATCGTGTCGGAAAGGAATGCCATTCATGCGGCAGACACGTTTGAAAATTTCCTGAAATTCTGCCTCTGTAGGGTGCTCAATCTTGATCTTGTAGCGGATGCGGCGGAGAAAGGCTTCGTCGACCAGGGTTTTCGGGTCAAGGTTGGTGGCAAAAATGACCAGCTGATCGAAAGGGATTTCGAATTTCATACCGGTGTGCATCGACATGAAGTCGATCTGTCGGTCCAGGTTGATGATCCAGCGGTTGAGAAGACTTTGTGGGTCCATCTGCTGGCGACCGAAGTCATCAATGATGAAGAGCCCATTGTTGGCCTTCATCTGCAGGGGGGCCTCATAGAATTTAGCGATGCTGTTGAATTCCAGGTCAAGCATGCGCAAGGTTAATTCACCGCCAGCCATGACGATAGGGCGCTGAATTCTTACCCAGCGCTGATCAGCAGCGTCTACAGTCGTCTCTTCATCCGGCATGTTGGTAACTGGCGTGTGATTGACCGGATCAAATATAGTAATGATCTGGCCTCCCACATAGAGGGCGTAAGGCACAAAAACTGTTTCCGGCAGGACCTGGCCGATGGTTTCAGCAATGGTGGTTTTACCGTTGCCGGGAGGGCCGTAGATAAACATGGGGGCCCCGGAGCTGATTGCCGGGCCGAGTCGTCTGAGCATGTGATCGCTGATAACGATCTGGGAAAAAGCGGCTTCCACCACATCGTTATTGATTGTGATATTTCGGATCGACTGGTTCTCGACCATCTCCTTGTAGTCTTTGAGAATGACCGGTGCCGGTCCGGCATAGCGGCAAATTTCCATCAGCTCGCCGCCATATCTTTTACCGGTCTCGGTGGCGATGAAGTTGAAGGAAGATTTGACAAACTGGCTCGCGCCTCGCACTTCGACCATCTTGTCGCGACGCAGCAAGGCGATCACCTCATCAAGAATGGCGGTTGGCAGACCTATCGTACTGGACAGGTCGCTCAGACGAAATTCTCCCATTGACATGATGTGCTTCAAGGCAAGGTCAGCAATGAATTGCAGGTCAAGGCCTGTGTCCTCGACAGACTCAGGGGCTGGAGGTGTGCGTTTAAAGAAAGTGCCGAGCTGGTCTTCACTGATATAGCCCAGCGCTACCAGATTCTGCCCCAGACGGCCGCCGTGCAGACGTTGACGACTGGCCGCTTCGCTCAGTTGCTCTTTCGTGACAATCTGCTCATTGAGCATCTTCTGGCTCACACGTCTGCTCATCATAAGGGTGTCTCCTCCATTAATGACCCTGAGGGGGGTGCATCTCAGATGTCTCCAGTAAAAAACGGGAACAGCTATATTTATAACAGGTTCCGAGCATTCTGCACGTCTGAATAGCCTCTTGCTGCAACCTTTATTTACTATTTATTTGTGGGGGTATTCTTGAAATGACCCTGTCGGGTTACTACATTGCACCGTAAGACATGACAACAAGAACTGTGAGCCCGGGCAGCAGGGGCCTGATCTTTCGACAGTCTGCCAGATGTAATCCTTTTAAAATTAGATAAGCTTAAGGCACCTTGCTCAGAAAAACTAAGGCACTTGTCAGGAGAACTATTATGGATATGAACCGCATGACACAGAAAACCCAGGAAGCGATCCAGTCGGCCCAGAGTCTGGCTGTTCGCTACGGCCACGTCGAAGTTGACGGCGAGCATCTGCTGCAGGCTCTCCTCGAGCAGGAGGGCGGTCTGGTTTCCCGTCTTGTCCAGCGTCTCGATATTGATCCCAAAGCGTTGATTGCGGCGGTTCGCTCGGAGCTGCAACGGTTGTCTTCGGTCTCTGGGCCTGGCGCTGAGCCTGGCAAAATCTATGTCACCCAGCGGTTTAACCAGATGATGGCTAAGGCAGAGTCCGAGGCGAAACAACTTAAGGATGATTTTATCAGCGTAGAACACTTGTTGCTGGTGATGACTGATGAAAGCAGCAAGACGGCCATTGGCAGGGTCTTGCAAAAGTTCAACCTGAGTCGTGATCGCCTACTCCAGGCACTGACCGCTGTGCGCGGCCATCAAAGGGTGACCAGCGCCGAGCCTGAAGCGACCTACGAAGCGTTAGAAAAATATGGGCTTGATCTGGTTAAAGAAGTGCAAAAGGGCAAACTCGATCCGGTGATCGGCCGGGATAGCGAAATTCGGCGAGTGATCCGCATCCTCTCGCGCAAAACCAAGAATAATCCGGTTCTTATCGGTGAGCCCGGGGTTGGCAAAACAGCGATTGTTGAGGGGCTGGCACAACGTATCGTACGGGGTGATGTGCCGGAGGGCCTTAAGGACAAAACCATCTTTGCTCTTGATATGGGCTCCTTGCTGGCGGGAGCCAAGTACCGTGGTGAATTTGAAGAGCGGCTTAAGGCCGTCCTTAACGAGATTCGTGAAAGTGATGGGCGAATTTTACTCTTTATTGACGAACTGCATACGATTGTCGGCACCGGCAAGGCCGAAGGGGCGATTGATGCTGGCAACATGCTGAAGCCGATGCTGGCGCGCGGCGAACTGCACTGTGTCGGGGCAACGACCCTCGACGAGTATCGTCAGTATATTGAAAAAGACGCAGCTCTGGAGCGACGTTTTCAGCCGGTTCTGGTCGAACAGCCGACTGTTGAAGATACCATCAGTATCTTGCGTGGGCTCAAAGAGCGCTTCGAAGTTCATCATGGAGTTCGGATTCTTGATAACTCACTGGTGGCGGCTGCCACCCTGAGTCATCGTTATATCTCCGACCGGTTTTTGCCGGACAAGGCCATTGATCTGGTCGATGAAGCTTGTGCCATGATCCGTACCGAGATTGACTCACTGCCTGCCGATCTTGATGAAGTGTCGCGGCGCGTGATGCAGTTGGAGATCGAAGAAGCTGCTCTGAAAAAGGAGAAAGACAAGGCGAGCCGGAAACGGCTTGAGTCTTTGCGCAAAGAGCTGGCTGATTTGCGTCATCAGGCCGATACCTACAGGGCGCAATGGGATAGCGAAAAAGAGGAGATCAAGAAACTTCAGACGTTCCGGGAGGAGATTGAAAAAGTTCGTCAGCAGATTGAGGTTGCCGAACGGGAGTACGATCTGAACCGGGCGGCAGAACTCAAGCACGGTCGACTGCCAGAGCTGGAGCAGCAACTTCACGAAGCGGAGGGGAAGCTCAATGATGAGGGTGACGGTCCGCGCCTGTTGCGTGAGGAGGTGACTGAAGACGAGATTGCCGGGATTGTTGCGCTCTGGACCGGCATTCCTGTGACCCGTCTGGTTGAAGGCGAAAAGGAGAAGCTGCTTAAACTCGATCAGATCCTGCATCAACGGGTGATCGGCCAGGATGAGGCGGTGCAGTTGGTTGCCGACGCTGTTATTCGTGCACGAGCCGGGATCAAGGACCCGCGTCGTCCGATTGGTTCGTTCATCTTTCTGGGCCCGACCGGAGTCGGCAAGACAGAATTGGCACGCACTCTTGCCGAATCCTTGTTTGACAGTGAAGAGAACATGGTGCGGATCGATATGTCGGAATATATGGAGAAACACGCTGTCAGCCGTCTGATCGGTGCACCGCCCGGCTATGTCGGCTTCGAGGAAGGCGGCCAGCTCACCGAGGCGGTGCGGCGACACCCTTACAGCGTGGTGCTCTTTGACGAAATCGAAAAGGCGCATCCAGACGTTTTCAATGTACTGCTGCAGGTTCTTGATGATGGACGTATCACTGACAGCCACGGCCGCACGGTCGATTTTAAGAATACTGTGGTGATTATGACGTCCAATGTCGGCTCACAGCATCTTCTCGAAGGGGTGACCAATGATGGCCAGATCAAGGAGGGAGCCCGCGAGATGGTGTTGCGTGATCTGCGTAGCGGCTTCCGACCGGAATTCCTCAATCGGGTGGATGATATTATCCTCTTTAAACCCCTCACTCTCTCGGAGACCGAGCTGATTGTTGACTTGCAGGTCAAAGAGCTGCAGAAACGTTTGCAGGATCTTGGGGTTGCTCTCGTCTTGACTCCCGCTGCGCGCAGTTTTGTTGCTAGAGCTGCCTACGACCCCGTTTATGGCGCAAGGCCGCTCAAACGCTATCTGCAGCATCATCTGGAGACCAGGATAGGTCGTGCCATGATCGCTTCGGAGGTTGTTGACGGCAGCTGTATCACAGTTGATGAGGAAGATGGGGCTCTGACGGTCGGCTTTGCATCACATTTACCGGCAGAGCCTGATGTCAAATAGGAACTGTGCCCTATGTTCAAGAGCTTCAATTTCCTGAAATAGTTGGATTTTTTACGGAAAGTTGTTAGGATGAGCTGTTGGAAGCGGGAGGGGTGAAACATCAGCACACAGAGGTCGTATGGCTAAGCGCAAGCGTTTTGGTGAAATACTGGTCGAGGCCAAGGTTGTAGATGAGAGTCAACTGGAGCGTGCCCTGGAAAAGCAGAAAGGGACCGGTCGGCGTCTTGGTCAGGTTTTCGAAGAGATGGGTGTGGTCACCGAGCGCGATATTGCTGCGGCTCTGGCTCGCCAGTTTGGTTTCAAGACCGTCGCGAATATAACCCGGGCGACTTTCAGCAAAGAGTTGCTTGCCCACTTTGATGGCGACACGGCACTGAAACTGCTGTTGTTCCCATTGAAACAGGAAGGGAACTCTCTCTTCCTGGCCATGGTCAACCCGCTCGACATCGAGACGATCGACAATCTCTCCTTCAAAAGCGGTCTGCGGGTTATCCCTTGCGTCACCACGCCTACGGAAATCCAATCTGCCGTTAATCGCCACTATTATAAAATTGTTGAACAAACTCATGAGCCGGACAGCTGGTGGACCGTGCTGGTCGTTGATGATCAGGATCTGGTGCGCGCTGCGGCAATGGCTGCGTTGAAAAGAGAAGGCTACGACCTGCTTGAAGCTGCTAATGGAGCCGATGGTCTTAAAGTTGCCCTGCAGCAAAAGCCACACCTGATTGTTGCCGATACGGTCATGCCGCGCATGGATGGCTACGAGATGTTTCGTGCGATTCAGGCAAATCTGAGTATCAAACATATCCCGGTGATTGCCCTCTCTTCGAAATCGACTGCAGAGGAAGAGGCCAAGTTGCTTGAAATG
>DAOWJU010000335.1 GCA_030640215.1 Desulfuromonadales bacterium | reverse complement strand
GAAAACGAGAATTCATCAAAAAGTTTCCCTTAGCACCCATCCAGAAACTCTGGATCGGTGCAGTGTACGTTTCTGATTTGGAAATCAGATTAAGCCATCCACAAAACAGCCAGATTGAGAAAACCGATCAGGAAGCCGAGAATGGCCCCAAACAGATTGATATACTTAAATTGTTCCTGCATGATTCCCATCAACAAACCTTCTACCTGACGGATATCAAGCTGGTTGACTTTGTCTTCCACCATGCGCTTTACGTTGAGGGTTTCGATCAGCGGCGGCACTTCTTTTTGCAAAACCTCACCAACCTGGCGATAGAGGCCTTCCTCGAGTTCTTCGAGGACGTCTGCGGGCAGACGCTCTGCCAATCGACCTAAAGGACGCTGGAACATCCAGACTTCCAGTTTGTCTTTGATCACAGCGTCAATGGTTGTCGCTGCTTCGGCAGATCTGGCCAGTTTGAGTAACTTGTCCCCCAGGGCGTTTTGTATCTGTTCTACACCGTCAGCAGGCAGGTTTTCGTCAAGCAGGCTGCGAAACGAACGATCCTTGACCTGCTGCAGACCTTTATCGGCAAAGCCGAGCAGCAGCTCTGTGGTCCGTCGACTTTGCACGACTTCGACAGAACATTCACTGATGTAACGTCTGGCTCCGGCCACTTTCTCGTAGGGCGCTTTTTCCAGAAAACCGCTCAACGGTTTGTCGAGCAAACCCTCAAGGCGTTCCCGCAGCATAACGGCCACCTGCTGCTGGGTCTTCTCTTCGCGCAGCCAGTGGGAAACTTCTTCGCCTGCCTTATCGAGAAAAGTCGGGATCTTGTCGTAAATCTTATCCAGATCCATAAAGCCAGACAAGAGTCCGGAGAGACCTCCCAGCGAATCGAGGAAAGTATCAATACCCTGTCGACCCTTTTCAACCAGACGTTGCCGGAAATCAGGGTCGTAAAGCATCCCGCCGAATCGCTCCAGCAGCGGCGGTACTTCGCGTTCGAGCTGCTGCAGAAGGACTTCAACCAGATCTCCCGGGAGCAGGTCACGCAGGGAACGGTCGCTTTGTAAAAGTCGTTCCAGACGCTCATCGACAAACCGCTCGACAGCTCTGGTCGCCTCTGGCGAATGTAAGATTGTGGTCAAACGCGTATCGAGATGACTCTGCAAACCCTGATAGCGGACCGGGGTCAGAAAACTTTCCAGGTCGCGCGCCAGCAATGCGTCACCTTTCTCCTGAATAAAGCCACGCAAATGCCTTTCGAACTCGTTGCTGAACAAGTAGTCGGTTATGGTCCTCACCACTTTGCCCTGCAGCGTTGTGACCAGTTCACGAAAACGCTTCTGGTAGCTATCCGGGACCAGACTGTCCAGCGAGCCAAGGTCGCGATCAAGAAAAACTCTGAGTTTATCGTTGACGGCTCCCTTCAGTTCGCGCCGGAAGGCCGGTTTTTCCAGAGTTTGACGGACGTCATCAGCCGTCAGCAGGTGCGAGCCAACCATCTCACCCATGCGCTGTGCCAGTTCACCACGCTTGGCAGGAATGATTCCAGGAGTCATTGGAATACGAATGCCAAACAGGTGCCAGGGATGTAATGGCCTGAAGAGCATACGGATGGCGATGTAGTTGGTCACATAACCGATCAGCGCACCAAGCAGGGGCGGCATCAGGTAGGGCAACCAGGGGAAGGTTTCTAACATGATATTCTCTCAATATGGATTATCAGCTGATCGTCCTTTACCGCTCGTCAGCTTTGGGCTAAGATTCCTGTCGATTTAAGGAGATTTCCATGTCTGATCATCTGATTCGGGTTTTGACCCTCGATGGCGCCATTCGCGTCAGTGTTGCTGAAACCACGACACTGGTTGAGGAAATACGGCAGCGGCAAAAAACCGACCCGACTGCGACTGTTGCGGTTGGTCGGCTGGCAACGGCAGCGGCGCTCATGGGCAGCCTGCTTAAAGACCGCCAGCGGATCGGCTTGACCATCGAAGGCAACGGCCCCCTAAAGCGACTTCAGGCTGAAGCCGATGCCTTTGGCCAAGTGCGGGCAACCATTAAGGTGCCGGTAGCGGGCTTGCCGCCTCGCGATGATCGCTTCGATGTTGCCGGGGCTATTGGTCGCGCCGGGTTTCTGCACGTCGTCAAGGATCTTGGTCTGAAAGAGCCTTACCGGGGCATGGTCCAGCTGGTCAGCAGTGAAATTGCCGAAGACCTCGCTCACTATTTCACCACCTCGGAACAGACACCGTCAAGTGTCGCCCTAGGGGTTGAACTGGGCCAACAGGCCGAAGTCGTTGCCGCTGGCGGCTTCCTGGTACAACTGATGCCTGATGCCGACGACGCTCTGGCAGATCGCCTTGCAGAAAGACTTGGTGCTTTGCCACCGACAACTACTCTGCTGCGCCAGGGGCTCTCTGCCGAAAAGATCGTTGAACGGCTCTTAGAAGATTTTCCCTACCAGACCCTCGCCACGACACCTTTATCCTTCGTCTGTAGCTGCAGTCAGGAACAGACGCTCAGCCTGTTGCGCACCCTGGGAGCCGATGAACTGGATCAGCTGATTGCGGAGCCTGATCAAACTCAGGTGACCTGTGAATATTGCAAGGCGACCTACACAGTCGACAATGAGGCCCTGCAAGAGATCAGGGCGAGCCTTTAAGTTCGAGAAATTGCAACTGTTCGCTCTGTCCAGCGACCGTTTGCCACTGCCAATCCTTCAACTCAAGCCCTTTGCGGGCAAAGAACCGTTGCAGAAGCTCCTGACGTTTACCGGCCAGTTGCAGCGGGTCAAAACCGTATCCCTCTTCACCAGCCACTGTCACCTGCCAGCGGCTTTGCGATGTACTTTCCAGCCAATCTGCCAAAACTTCAAGACACGCCAACCCCGCTTCTTTCGGGAGCGCGGCACCATTGCGGTAAATTGTTTCTGCCGGGTAGCGAATCATCACTGCATCAGCACTGCTGATCTCTGCGCAGGGCAGGCTTGATACCTGGGGAGAAGGCTCTTTGGCCGCAGGAGAAGTCGTCGTGCCTGGCTGAACAGCGCAGGCACACAGCGCACCAAGGGTAAGCCCTGCAAAAAGAAGTCGCCATCGGTTCATTTACAAACCCTCCCTGTCAATAAATGCCGGGTGTTGCCTCAGCTGCTCGATCAGGCCAGCAGCCAACCAGCCTATCAATATCCCGGACAAGATCGTGAAGAACAAAAACAGTGGCATGATCTGCCAGATTGCCGCGTGCTGTATGACCAACAGGCGGGCGGCAAGGATTTGACCCAGGGCATGGCCGGCCGCTCCAACAACTGAAATACCGATGGGGCTCAGACGCCGTCCGGCGACATGATACATGATAATCATAGCAGATGTAGCCACGATAGCACCGGCGGCCGCCAACCAGAAGCCCGGGCTGAAAAGCCTGCCGAGTAGCAGAGCACCGATACCGACCCGGGCCAGACTGACAGTCCATGCGGCGCGGCCGTCATAAAGATAGAGCGCAGCCAGGGTCATGATATTGGCCAGGCCGAGGCGCAACCAGGGGACAGGAGTCGGCAACAGAGTCTCCAGAACGTGCAGAGAGACAGCGATGGCAATAAAAAGCGCCAGAAAAACCTGACGGCGGGTCCGGGTCAGTACCACAGCATCAACGGCTGAGTAAGTCATAAGGCACCTCCTCACCAGCTGGACTGTCAATGCGAACCAGAATGCGATTTGGCACACAGGCCAAGAGATCACCCGTCTGTCGGGCGGAACCCATGGAGATGCAAATTTTGCGTGGGCAGGGAGAGTCGGTAATACGGGCGCCCTGATCGTCTATAACGAGATGGGTTTGGCCGAGTGGGCCTTCGAGATCGACGCTATGAGGCTGATCAAGAGGAGCGGTGAAGCAGGTCTGCCCACCACTTGTGACGACCACCTGAGTGCCCTCTGGAGCGGTCGCCACCCAGGCAATACCTGTCAGCGATACGCCCAACAGGGATAAGATCACCAGCCAGTCGCCACCGGTCATAACCTGCCAGGGTGTTTTCATGGCGCAACCCGGTAGCGTGCCCAACCGGGGCTACTGTGCAAGGTGCCGTCAGCGGCGACGACCAATCCTTCTGCTTCGGGGTACTGCGTCAACAGCTGCAGTCCTGTAGCCGGACCTAGGACAAAAGCTGCTGTAGCCAGCGCATCCGCCAGGGCAACGCTGTCAGCGATGATAGTCACACTCTGACAGCCCCGGGCCGGAAGACCGCTCTTGGGGTCGAAAATGTGGTGATAACGAACGCCATCCTCTTCGAAAACCCGCTCATAATCGCCAGAAGTGACCACGGCACGATTACTCACCTGAACCGTTTCGAGCAAAGTCTCCTGGTGGCGTGGATGTTGGATACCGATACGCCAGGGCCGTTCTGCACGTCCGGCAAGCTCTGCATGAGGACCAAGCAGATACATATCACCACCCGCATTGACTGCGGCGCTGGTTACCCCGTGCTCTTTAAGCACGGCGATTGCTCGGTCAACAGCATAGCCTTTGCCAATGCCGCCAAGATCAACCTGCAGAAGTGACGACCGTTTGTTGACCTCTTGGCCCTGCAGAGAGAGGGCTGCCGGACCGATGCCATCCAAGGCAGCGGACAAAGCGGTCTGACCGGGAACGGTCGGGCTCTCCTGATCAAAACCCCAGAGAGCTTTCAGCTGACCGAGAGTCAGATCGAAGGCTCCGCCACTGCGCTGCGCCACATTCAGACCGAGGGCAATCACCTCAGCAGTCTCAACACTAACTTCTGTACCGGTGTCACTCTGAGAAAGGCGGGATACGTCACTTTTTTGATGGTGCCTGCTGAGCAGCTGGTCCAGCCTGGTCATCTCGGCAAAAGCAGCATCGACAGCAGCTTCCAGCTTGTCGCTGCTTTCTCCTCCGGCCACGATTTCCACAACAGTACCCATCAGCAGCTGGCTGCGACGGAGCTCCTGGTCGTCAGACTGCAGACGCCACCAGCTTATTGCCAGCAGCACAACGAGGATGCCAATAATCAGCGGGCGGTTCCAGGGCAAGGCTATTTCTCGCAGATTTCGCCGATCAAGTCATATTCGGAGGTATCGGTAATTTTGAGATCGACAATCTCGCCGACATCGGCCTTGCCAGCGGTAATGTAGACAAGGCCATCAACGTCGGGCGCCTGGCGGATGCTACGCCCGCGCAGCAGCAGTTCGGTCTCCTCACTGTAGCCTTCTACCAGAACTGGCTCGACACGACCCTTTAACTTCAGATTCTTACTGAACGCGACCCGTGATTGAGCCTTCATCAAGCGTTTGTAGCGTGACAATTTGGTACGTGCTGGAACCTGCCCTTTTATTTTCGCTGCCGGGGTACCATGCTCGCGGGAATAACGAAACACCCCCAGTCTTTCAAAATGCCCCTCTTCGACAAAAGCGAGGAGTTTACGGAATTGTTCGTCTGTCTCACTGGGAAAGCCGACGATTAGGGAAGTACGCAGGGTGATCTCCGGGATGCGCGTGCGGATGCGTTCCAGAAGAGTACGAATGCCAGCTTCATCGATCCGACGATTCATGGCAGTCAGAATATGGTCGTCGATGTGCTGGATCGGCAGATCAAGGTAGTTGCAGATTTTATCTTCAGCGGCAATCATATCGAGCAGCTCGTCGGTGATGCCGTCCGGGTAGGCGTAGAGCAGGCGCAGCCAGACCAGGCCGTCAATTTTTACCAGCTCACGCAGCAAGGCGGTCAGTTCAGCGCCGTTGCCGTGCTCGGCACCGAAGGCCGTTACATCCTGGGCAATCAGGTTGATCTCCTTGACACCGCCCTCGACCAGTCGTTCGACCTCGGCAACCACCGAAGGAATACTGCGTGAACGCAAAGTACCGCGAATGCTCGGAATGACGCAGTAGGAACAGTGATTAGCGCAGCCTTCGGCAATCTTGACATAAGCCGAGTAGAAGGGTGACGAGGTGACCCGTGGCGTGGTGTGGTCGTAAAGGTAATCGGGCAGGCCGATCTCCTGTGGCTGCTCGCCCTGAAGATGATTGTCAAGCAGTTCGAGGATGCGTGGCGCATCGGCCGTGCCCATGAAAAAATCTACCTCGGGCAGGTCTTTTGCCAGTTCATCCTGGTAACGTTGCGGCAGACAGCCGCTGACGATCAACAGCTTGCAACGGCCGTTCTTTTTGTGATCGGCGACTTCCAGAATGGTTTCTACTGATTCCTCCTGAGCTTCACGAATAAAAGCGCAGGTGTTAACCACGATAATGTCCGCCTTGCTATCATCGGTGACAATAGCGAAGCGGTCGGCTGGCAGGTGACCGAGCATGACTTCGGCGTCCACCAGGTTTTTCGGGCAGCCGAGACTGACCAGACTGACATTATACTTACTCAAGAGGGTTCCTCCGTAAAGATACAGCAAAGAGCTTGAGGCGAAGAATTCTTCCAATATTCGGGGAGTTATAACATACTTTATGTCCCCCGTACATCAAAACGGCCCCAGGGCAAAAGGACTCCTCCGGGGCGCTCACTCCTTGTGTGCTTAGATTGTCTGGGCTGTTGGCAGGCTTCGAAATGGGGGCTTCAGGACAAAATCAAACCAGCTTCAGCTCAACCGCTATTGACCTGCAGATGCCGTCTCCTCTGCTTTATTCTGTTCCTGAGAGGTGGCTTCATCAGCCAGGTCGATCCACCCTCCCCCCATAACCTTGTACAGACCAACCATGGCACTGAACAGGTCTGCACGGGTTTGTGTGTAGGAGAGATCGACATTGAACAGGCTACGTTCGGCATCGAGGACTTCCAGGTAACTGGAATAACCTTCGTCGTACCTGAGTCGCGCCAGATGAGCATAGTCTTTCAGAGCCATGACTTGCTGACCCTGGGCGTCGAGAGTTTCTCGCGTTCGGTCCTGATCAATCAGTGCGTCGTTCACCTCACGGAAGGCGTTCTGAATGGCTTGCTGGTAATTGACCAGAGCCTGCTGTTGAATCGCTTCCGCAGCTTCGACCTGACCCTTGATCCGACCGGCGGTAAAGATTGGTACCGTGACATTCCCGGCATAATTCCACGCCTTCGAATTACCTTCGAACAGATCGGACATATTCCGGCTGCTGGTGCCGAGAAACCCGGTCAATGAGACCGTTGGAAAGTAAGCCGCCCTGGCAACGCCGATGCGGGCATTAGCCGCAATCAAATCTTGTTCGGCCTGGCGGAGATCTGGTCGCCGGGTCAGCAGATCGGCAGGCAACCCGGCCGGGGCGAGTGGCAATTTCAACTCTGCGATGGTTCCGCCACGCTTGATCGGTGCCGGGTTACGGCCCAGCAGGACGCTCAAGGCATTTTCACGTTGGCCGATGGCCCGTTCCAGTTCCGGCACCCGGCCAAGGGCTAAATAGTATTCAGATTTCACTTGGCTCAGTTCAAGGTTCGAGATAACACCGGCGAGATGACGTTTGTTGAAAATCTCCAGAGATTCTTTGCGAGTCTCGACTGTCTCCCGAGAAATTTCCAGTTGTCGATCAAGGTTGAGCAAGTCAATGTAGCCTAAGGCGACCGATGAAACCAGGGTCTGAATCACAATCTGCCGGGCCTCTGCGGTACTCAACAGCTCTGCCTGGGCGGCTTCAGTGGCACGTCGTAAGCGACCCCAGAGATCGACCTCCCAGGTTGCAGTCAAAAACGCCTGGTAGATATTATCCGGGTTGTCGATGCTTGGCCCAAGTGGTGTGACACTCTCGCTGATCCGTTCACGAGCAGCGGCACCCTTAGCCCCGGCCTGTGGGAAGAGATCGGCGCGGGCCACCCCGTAACGACCAAGGAACTCGTCCAGGCGGGCCGTGGCAATCAAAAGATCCTTGTTGTGTATGAGCGCTTCTTCGATCAGTTCAGTGAGGACCTGATCGTCGAACTGCCCCCACCACTCAGAGTTACTTAAATCCTGCGCTTCTGCAGCGTCAACACGCCAGGCGGCAGGGCTGTCAATTGGCGACTTTTCGTAGTCCGGGCCGACCATGCACCCGGCAACAAGCAGCACGGCAAACAATCCGAGAATGAGGCGACCTGAGTTTCCTAAAATGAGGTGGCATGAGTTATTCATCGTGCGCCTCCCCAGTTTCAATGGCTGCAGCTGGTTGCTCGGGCGAAGGTTGCTCTGTTGAAGTTTGCTTGGGGCTGTCCGGTGACGGTTGCT
>DAOWJU010000240.1 GCA_030640215.1 Desulfuromonadales bacterium | reverse complement strand
GGCCCATATCTCAGCTCCTTTTCGACCAATAGCTACGGCTATTACTTCTCAAACGAGCTAAAATCTGGTCTCAAGCTTCCGAATTTTCGCTTCGGCCCGTATAGTCCGAAAGCCTCCTTAGTCTACCTACCATTCCAGCCAAGAGATGAATTTTTTTCGAGCCATAAGAATCAGCGATCTTCTTCAATAGGCTTGCATCGAGATTAGCCAGGTCGCTCTCTTCAATCCTGAGGGAATTGACCAGATAATCCAGGCATTCCTTCTGGGACCTGATACTCAGTCCACGATCACTCCGGAACTTGTCAGCAAGAGCCTTTTCTGGACCAGCCATCAGAAATGCGCGTCCATTCTCCATTTCGACACGCTGCAGGCCAATGTGGAATCCGGCCTCTGGCACATTTTTATAGAGAAACAAACCTACAGGGGTTTGAAATTTCTTTGGGCGCTTCGTTGTTACAGAGGTGAGCGCGACTGAGCACTCTGGAATTAAGCCGTGGTTGTGCAGGGCATACTCAAGAGAGACGCACGAAGGGCCGTAGATCAGGTTAGCCAAAATTTCTTTTGAATAGGGTTTAGTGCGGTAAGAGTCACCAAAAATATACAGGCCTTTTTTAACCCGGATAATAATATCTTTGGCGAGCAGGTCGGAGATCTTATCTCTTGGGTGGGCATAATTCTGCAGGGCGCCCAGTAATGCTTGGTAGTCAAACTCTTCCCAGGGTATCGCTTTTCGCAAAGACTCGGGATTTCCCATAAAGCGCCTTTTTAAACATAGTAAGTCGACGTAACAACGACATACTATGCTTAAAAAGACAGCTTTACAAGAATTTTCTACAACTTCACTGCCACGAAGATGTTACTGGAGACTTACTCAACAGTAACACTTTTAGCCAGATTCCGAGGCTGATCAACATCAGTCCCTTTGAGAACTGCAATATGATAGGACAATAGTTGCAGTGGTATCGTCGTCAGAACCGGCATCAGATCATCAATGATTTTTGGTGTCACAAAAACGATTTCCGCCTTGTCGGCAAGCCCGGTTTCGGCCTGATCGGTCACTACCACCACACGCCCGCCACGGGCCTGAACCTCTTCCATGTTAGCGGCCACCTTCTCAAAAGTTTCATTGTGCGGTGCAATCACCACCACCGGCAGTTGCTCATCGATCAGAGCAATCGGGCCGTGCTTCATTTCACCAGCGGGGTAGCCCTCGGCATGGATGTAGGAGATTTCCTTGAGCTTGAGCGCCCCTTCCAGGGCAATAGGATACTGGTTGCCGCGACCGAGATAGAGAAAATCGTGGACCTGCATTAAACTCTGGGCGGCATTCTCGATAGCATCGTCCAATTTCAGGCACTCTTCAATCTTACCCGGCAGACTGACCAATGCGTCAAGCATAGTGCGGCGGGCTTCCTCATCAAGATTGCCACGCAAATGACCGAGATAAAGAGTAAAGAGATAGAGAGCCACCAGCTGAGTGGTAAACGCCTTGGTGGAGGCGACACCGATTTCCGGCCCGGCGTGAGTATAGATGACACCGTCACTTTCACGGGCGATGGAAGATTCGACCACATTACAAATGGCGAGAACCTTGCCGCCTTTGCCATGCGCTTCACGCAAGGCCGCCAGCGTGTCGGCCGTCTCACCACTCTGGCTGATCAGCAGGGTCAGGGTTTTATCGGTAACCAACGGATCGCGGTAACGGAATTCACTGGCAATATCGACCTCGACCGGGATCCGGGCATGCTTCTCCAACAGAAACTTACCGACCAGAGCAGCATGCCAGGAGGTGCCACAGGCAACGATATAGATCCGTTCCAGATCATTGAGGAAAGCATCGTCGAGACCAAGGTCAGACAGAAAGACTTCGGCATGTTCTTCACGAATTCGCCCGGCAATAGTGTCAGCAATCGCCCTTGGCTGCTCATAAATCTCTTTGAGCATAAAGTGTCGATAACCATCTTTCTCGGCCATGACCGGGCTCCAGGTAATGGTCTTTACGGTTTTTTCGACCGGTGTTCCAGCCAGCGTAGTAATCGCCATGGCTTCTGCGGTAAAGACCACCAATTCGCCATCTTCGAGAAAAACCATCTCCCGGGTGTGGGCGAGCATGGCCGGAATATCGGAGGCAACGAAAAACTCCCCCTGGCCTTGGCCGACAACCAGCGGCGAGCCCTGTTTGGCGACGATCAGCTTGTCCGGCTCCCGTTCAGAGAGGATCGCCACAGCATAAGCACCGCGCACATCACCAAGAGCTTTGCGTACTGCAGACTCAAAGTCGCAGCATTCCTTGTAATGCTCTTCGATAAGGTGAGCAATAATCTCCGTATCAGTATCCGAGCTGAAGACATGGCCCTGATCACGCAGAGAGCTTTTGAGATCGAGATAATTTTCGATGATGCCATTATGCACCACCACAAAACCACCGGCGTAGTGAGGGTGGGCATTGATTTCCGATGGGCGGCCGTGGGTTGCCCAACGCGTATGACCGATCCCAGGATGCCCGATCAAAGGCTGGCTAAGCAGGCTCTTTTCCAGGTTGAGCAACTTGCCTTCAGCACGACAAATATTGATTTTGCCTTGATCTATAGTCGCAATTCCAGCCGAATCATAACCACGGTATTCCAGCTTCCGCAGTCCATCCAGAACAATAGGCGTTGCTTGCTGGGGGCCGATATAACCGACGATGCCACACATATATAAACCTCTAAATCAGTTAAAAGTTAAAAGTTAAAAGTTAAAAGCGATAACCGTTTCGGAATCACCTTTTACTTTTCACATTTTACTGGTTTATTTCTTCTTTTGCTTCTGCCGATTCCGTTCAGCCCAACCGGCTATATTCTTCTGCTCCGACCGGGTAATCGCCAGGGCATCGGCCGGGACATCCTTGGTAATTGTCGAACCGGCACCGATCAGGCTGCCGCGACCGATGGTGACCGGAGCAACAAACTGCGTGTCGCTGCCAACGAAAACATCATCCTCGATGGTCGTCTGGTACTTGTTGACGCCATCGTAGTTGCAGGTGATGGTGCCGCAGCCGATGTTGACGTTCTTGCCGAGAGTTGCATCACCGATATAGGTCAGGTGACTGGCCTGCGACTTTTCGCCAAATACAGCTTTCTTGGTTTCCACGAAATTACCGATCTTGTTATGGCCGGTCAGGACCGTGCCAGGTCGCAAGTGCGCCATCGGCCCTACGGCACAGGCATCACCTATGATCGATTCACTCATGACGCAACCGGGCTTGAGATGCACGCCATCGCCGATGGTGCAGTCGGTAACAATCACCCCCGGCTCTATTTCACAGCCGCTGCCAATAGTTGTCTTGCCGCGCAGGTGAACGCCCGGGTGAATCAAGGTGTCAGCACCTATGGCTACCTCTGGATCGATATACGCCGTAGCCGGATCGATCAGCGTGACACCGGCACGTTGATGAGTCTCGTTAATTCTCTGGCGCATGATCTCACCAGCCTGAGCCAGTTGTACCCGGTCATTGATTCCCATTGCTTCCTCCGCGTTTTCAACCAGCAGAGCCTCAACCCGCTGCCCGGCTTGACGAGCAGCAGCGACAATATCGGTCAAATAGTATTCACCCTGGGCGTTGCTGTTATCAAGCTGGCGTAAAAAGTCGAAGGCCTCCGGCGCGCTGAAAATATAGATACCGGTATTGATCTCACTCACCTGGCGTTCAGCGCTGGAGGCGTCTTTTTCTTCAACAATCCTCTCGACCCCGTCCGAGCCACGAATAATCCGGCCATAGCCGGTCGGGTCAGCCATCTGCGCAGTCAGAATGGAAACAGCGGCGGAACTTTTACGATGATGAGCCAAGAGTGCCCGCAAGGTGGTGTCGCGCAACAAGGGGACATCGCCACAGAGCAACAGGAGATCCCCCGCAAAGTCCTGAAGCGAAGCTTCGGCGCATTGCAGGGCGTGGCCAGTGCCTAACTGCTCTGCCTGCAGGGCAAAGATCAGCTTTTCACCTTCCAGTGTAGTCCGAACCAAATCGGCGCCGTGGCCGATGACTGGAACGATCGGTGCGGCATCAAGAGCTCTGGCAGCCTGCACAACGTGGCTCAGCATCGGCTTGCCAGCCACCGGATGAAGCACCTTGGGTAAGTCAGATTTCATACGGGTGCCCTGACCTGCTGCCAGGACCACCGCTGCTAAATTTCTTGGCATTATTCTCTCTCCTCGATTTAAACAGGTCATTATTTCGAAATGGTTCATAAAGGTCAAGCTGAGACAGTATTAAATAGCTTACCAGAAATCTGTTTCATGACTCGTTCAGCTTTCTCTTTGCCATCCAACCGATGCTCCAGTATATTGAGGCATATTTACTTCTGGGGATGGGGCTGAAAAAATGGGCAGTCGGGGACAAATTACAGAGTTATTGAATCAGCTTGAGAAAGACCTGAAAGAGCTTGAGATAGCTCACGAGCAATATTTTCTCGGCACGGAAAAGCGCTTGCCCGAGCAACAGCGCCAAAAATTCACCTTGCGTATGCGCAAGATGAACACTCTCTACATTGCTCAGACCGATCTGCGTTACCGATTGCAGGGTATTGCCAGCCGTTACAACAGCTACTGCGGTTACTGGGATCGCATCCAGCGCCAGATCGATGAAGGCAGGTACGAGCGGCACACCTCACGCATCAAGCGCTTTGCGCAGACGCAGTCACCTACACAGAAAGCCAGCGAGACCAGCTCTGCGGCGGATCCTGTAGACAGTCTTTACCAGGAACTTGTCGACGCACATCAGAGCTGCCAACTTCGCCCGCCCAATAGAGATCAGGTCGCCAGTTTCCTGGCCAAGCAGGAAGCCGCGATCAAGAAACGCTTTGGTGACAAACTGGTCGACTTTGTCGTTGTCACCGAGGCAGGCAAGCCGAAGATCAAGGTGCGCGCCAAACGTTGATGGCGTCGCAAAAGATTCCGACCTACTGCGTTGCCGCGTTTTTTCAAGACTTCGACATACACATGTATGCCTTCACCCCTGAAAAACCACTGTGCCTTGTAGGACGAAATTTTTGCTTAGCCATACTGTGCTTAGCCAGTGTGATGTACTGCGATGTAGCTTGATGTGTCATAACGTTTTGCGAGGATGTCGACAATGACCGACCAACACAGCAAAACAGCTCTGATTCTGGCCGGTGGCGGCATCATGGGTGCTGCGTATGAGATCGGTTGCCTGGCCGCGCTCGACCGTCTCTTCTGCCCAGGCTTCTCTACCCGTCGTTTCGATACATACATCGGCATCAGCGCAGGCTCTGTGATCGCCGCTCTGATAGCCAACCGCATCGACGCAGGCGGACTCTTCAAAACCATAGCACGCAACGAGCGGACCGTTTTCAACTGGCGGCGTCGTGATGTTTATCGCTTTGACTGGTGGGCGGTGCTCTCTTCTCTGGGTGGCCTGCCACGCAACCTGCTCCGGGTGATGCAGCACTACCGTAAAAACAACTGGGAATTCAGCCTGAATGATCTGCCACACCTTCTCCATGAGCAATTCCCTGCAGGACTCTTCTCCCTGGACCCGCTTCAGTCCTACCTCTGCAACTCATTTCACAACGAAGGTCTCTGTGACGATTTTAATCGCCTTGGCCGTGAACTGTTGATCCCGGCCTACGATCTTGACTCCGGAGAAAGGGTTGTTTTCGGCACGGCAGAGCACCAGGAGTTGCATATCTGTCAGGCGATTACGGCTTCCAGCGCCATCCCTTTCTTCTTTCAGCCCTACCGGATCGGCCAGAAGGCTTATGTCGACGGGTCTACAGGGAGGGTCTCGCATATTGATATCGCCATCGAAAGGGGTGCACGTCTTATCGTACTGGTCAATCCCCGGGTCCCTTTCCGCAATGATCAGGACATCACCTGTCTGCCCTCGCTCTCCTATGGAAAATGTTCACAGATTGACGAACTTGGCATCCTCTTCACCTGGGAACAGACAAAGCGGATCGAGTGCCGTGAGAAGCTGCTCCTGGCTCTCAATTACTATCAGCAGACGAACCCTGATATCGACATTCTGCTCTTTGAACCGGGCGACGACGAAGCGCTGCTCTTTTTCCAGGGCCCCATGTCGATTTCTGCGCGCACTCAGGTTATGCAGTACGGCTACCAGTTAACCCTCACGGAGATGAAGGGCAACTATCAGGAGTTGGCCAGTATCTTCGCCAGACATGGTATTCAGACAACAGAGAAGCATCTCGATAAAGCGCCACCGGAATAATCCAGAGCTTTGGTTGGTTGACGAAGGTGAAACGAGTCGGTAAAGTTAATCTAATACGGTGACCAATGAAAATTGTCTTCTGTACTCTCCATGTCCGCCGCTCCACACAGGCTATTTCACTTGCGGCTGGTTGCCTGGCAGCGGCCCTACCGCCAGAGCTACGCCAATCCTGCACCCTGGTCGACTCTTTTCCGGAGCAAACCGACCAGGAAATTCTTTCCGCAATTCTTGCTGCAGATCCGGACATCGCTCTTTTTCCGGTCTACGTCTGGAACCGCCAACGCCTCATCCAGCTGGCCAAGCAGCTGCGCCAGAAGCGACCGCAACTTTATCTGGTCGCCGGTGGACCGGAAGCGACGGGCGACCCATCCGGCCTGTCAGCAGCCGCGCCTTGGTCGGCGCTGGTCCATGGTGAAGGCGAGGCTGCCCTTACCGGGCTGATTTCTGCCTTTGCAGAGGGTCTCCCTGATCATCCTTTGCCGGGAGTCACGCTCATGCTGGAGAGTGGTCCGTTATCAGGTGAGGAGCATTGTCCGCACGATCTCAATAACGCACCCTCGCCATGGCTCACCGGTATGCTCAAACCTGAGCCAGCAGGTGGCGTCCTCTGGGAAGTCGCTCGTGGCTGTGCATTTTCCTGTGATTACTGCTTTGAAGCACGTGGACATGCTGGGGTTCGCTGCATAGATCGACAACGTCTGGAAGATGAACTAGAACTGTTCACCAAGAGCGGCATCAGTCAGATATGGATCCTCGATTCAACCTTTAACTACCCTCCTGAGCGCGGTATTGTCCTGTTGGAGCTGCTCCTTGAGAAGGCACCTCATCTTCACTATCATCTGGAAGCCAAGGCCGACTTTATAGACCGTCATACTGCCAGCCTCTTGGGAGAGTTGAACTGTTCGGTACAGTTGGGGCTGCAATCCATTCACGAACAGGTTCTCAAAACCATCCACCGTCCACTGGACTTGAACGTTCTTGCCGAAAAAGTCCATCTCCTGGAAGCTGAAGGGGTTGTTTACGGCTTCGACCTGATTTACGGCCTGCCGGAGGACAACTACAGCGGTTTCAAGGAGAGTCTGGACACGGTCTTAAGCTTCTCACCGAATCATGTTCACATCTTCCCATTATCAATTCTCCCGGGTACCAGGCTGGCCCAGCAACGCGACCGTTACGGAATCAAAGCGCAACAGGAGCCGCCCTATGAGTTGATTTCATCAAACAACTGGACGAGCGAAGAGATGGAGCTTTGCCGACGCCTGGCCGCCACCGTCGATCTCTTTTACAACACCGGCCGCGCCGTGGCGTTCTTCCCGGCAATCCTGCAGTCCTTGCAGATCCAACCGAGCGTACTCTTCGAAGACTTTTTTAAATGGGCGCTACAACAACCAGAAATTGACTACGAAAAGCTGCTGTTTACTTCCAACTGGGCAGCAGATGACGTCTATCGCATGCTGCAAGGCTACCTTTGTCATCAGCTCCAGAGTACTGGGCAAGGGCACCTGACCAGCGTCTTCCTCGACCTGCTCTGCTACCACTTTCACTATGCAGAAACTCTACTTGGCGAAGAGCTGCCGGCACCGCCGGATGATACCTTGCTGCAAATGAACTTGTGGGAGACGCCCTTACAGCGCTCAGACAAATGTCGTCTGGTACCTTTTGCCTATGAAATTCTGGATTTGCTGGAAATGGAGGAGATGCAACTGGATGAGATTGCCAACCTCTTCCGACCGGTTGGCTCAGTCGCGCTCTTCATGCGACGTGACAATGAAGTTTT
>DAOWJU010000133.1 GCA_030640215.1 Desulfuromonadales bacterium | reverse complement strand
TGTCACGGCTTTAACCCTGCCGTCACCTGAGGCTCTGGTGAAAGAGATTGCTCGTTGCCGAGAGTTGACCAATAAACCTTTCGGCGTCAACGTGACAATCCTGCCGTCCATCAATCCGCCACCTTACGAAGAGTATGTGCAAGCGGTGATTGAGAGTGGTGTGAAGATTGTTGAAACCGCCGGACGCAATCCACAGCCATTTATGCCTGCATTTAAAGCTGCCGGTATTAAGGTTATTCATAAGTGCACTTCTGTCCGTCATGCTTTGAAAGCGGAAGCAATTGGCTGCGACGCAGTCAGTGTAGATGGTTTTGAATGCGCAGGGCATCCCGGCGAAGATGATATCACGAACCTGGTGCTTATACCTGCAGTGGCCGCTAAGGTTTCTATCCCGATATTGGCTTCAGGAGGTATTGCCAACGGCTATCAGATGGCGGCAGCCTTTGCTCTTGGTGCGGATGGCATCAATATGGGGACACGCTTTGTGGCGACTCAGGAAGCGCCTGTTCATGACAATGTAAAGCAGGCCATGGTTGATGCTGACGAGAGACAAACAACACTGATCTTCAGAACCCTTAATAACACAGCGCGCGTGTTTAAAAATAAGGTTGCCAAAGAAGTTCTCGCCATTGAAGCTCGGGACGGGGATACCGACTTTGCCAAGCTTCAGCCTTTGGTTGCCGGCGGGCGTGGTCGCGAGGAAGTTCTAGTCGATGGCAATGTTGATGGTGGTATCTGGGCAGCGGGTATGGTTCTCGGGTTGATTGATGATATTCCTACCTGTGATGTTTTGCTGAAGCGCATTGTTGCAGAAGCCAGAGAGGCCGTCGAGTTGCGAGTGAGTGCGCTGTTGAACTGATAAGTTGTTGTTGGATAACCTCTCGTTTAGTGCTTCTAATGTAGGAACTCATCCGTTTTTGTGTTACAATATTTCTCAATTCAGTGTCATCACAATGGGGGGTTTAAATGGGGCAAGAGATCACTAAAGTTTTGATTGTCGAAGATGATCCGGATTTTGCCGAGAGCCTGATGATAGCTCTTGGTGTGCGAGATTGTCATGTGGACATCGCGCGTACCGGTGAAGAGGCAATCAGGAAATTCCATAGTCTCTGCTACGATATCGCTTTTATGGACATTAAATTGCCCGGTAAGAACGGTGTCGAAAGCCTTGCCGAAATTCGCGGTTTTTGTCCTTCTGCACATGTTGTCATGATGACCGGTTTCAGCGAGTCAGCCGTGCTTGATAAAGCACTCCAGGCTGGCGCTGTAGATATCTTACGTAAGCCGTTTCGGCTTAAAGAGATGTTTGCTCATATTGATAAACTCCAGACGGATTCTTCTCCAACAACCAGCCATTGATTTCATGATCCTGAAGCTTCAGTAGAATTTTTCTGCCGATGCTTTACTGGTTCCGATTGACAGGCTTATCAACTGACATGCCTCTCCTCACTTCGCTGAAAAGTGCCTTAACTTTAAACTTCCTCCTGGTTGCCTCTGTCCCTGTTCTTCTCTTTGGTCTGCTCAATATCCAGCTACTTTCTAAACAACAGCTTGAAGGTGTCCGTGAACGCAATGTGATGCAGGCCAGAAGTGTCTCTGAAGAGGTCGAATCTTTTCTTCTGGAGGTCCGTTCTGACTTGCGGCAAGCTGAGCAGACGATTACATCAGGCAATATTCTTCAACCTGCTAGTGTGGACGCTTTCCTGAGCGGGGCGGTTCGAAATTCCCAGTTCTTTGAGTCAATTTACCTGCTCGACAGTAACTTTCAGATTGTACATCTCGGAATCTTGCCCAAACTGCAATCAAGACGCGATGACTACGCCTTGCTGGATTTCTCAGGGCACCAGTTGTTTCAGTCTGGTGATGAGATCACGGAGCCCGTCTGGAGTGATACCTTTGTGTCGCTGGTTACCGGGGAGCCGTCAGTTACGCTTGGAATTCCAATACCGCAAGGTTTTTTGCTGGGGAATGTCCGCTTGAGGAGTCTCGGGAAATTGTTGCAGAGATACTCAACCCACGGTGGTGTTGAGGTTTCGATTGTTGATAACAGAGGTACTCTGGTTGCGCACAATATGACCGAAATGGCTATGCAGCGCGTCAATTTCGGCGATCATCCGACAGTTGTCCTGGCTATGCAAGGTACAGAGACAACTCAGGAGTTTGAGCAGGGAACAAGTCATTACCTGGAAAGTGCGACGCTCATACTGACACCGGAATGGGTAGTCTGGGTCGGTCTCGATATGAATCAAGTAATGGCACCGATTCATCGTATGCGTAACCTGTTGATCGGTTTCATGTTGATTGCAGCGATACTTGCCAGTCTTCTCGCGCTCTTGAATGTGCGTCGTCTTATGCGGCCATTGAGTGCTCTTGGAGAGAGGACCCGGCAGATTGCTGACGGTGATTATGAATTAAATCTTCCTCCCTCAGGTTTTTCAGAAATTGATACTTTAGCTGGCCAGATCACGAACATGTCGCACGCAATCAAGATTCGTGAGGAATCAATTATCACCAATGAACAAAGGTTTCGTGATCTGGTCAACTCAATCGACGGAATCGTCTGGGAAATGGAGTATCCCTCCTGCAGTTTCTTGTTTGTCAGTAGACAGGCAGAGGTCGTGCTCGGCTATCCTATTCAGGACTGGTATGAGGACCCTTGCTTCTGGGAAAAGAAGATGCATCCCGAGGATATGGAACAGGCCAGGGCATATTGCCAATTGATGTCGGAAAAGCACGAAGACCACGACTTCGAATACCGGATGGTTACCGCCGATGGAAAGGTGATCTGGGTTCGCGATCTGGTCACTGTTGTCGTAGAAAACAACCGGCCAGTGCGTCTGCTCGGAGTTATGATTGATGTTACAGCCCAAAAGGAACTCATTGATGCACTGAGTCACAGCGAACAGAACTACCGTGAGATCTTTAATTCCACCAGTGATGCCATATTTATCCATGATGCCGAGGCCGGGCGGGTCATCGATGTTAATCAAGCAATGCTGAACATGTTTGAATGTACCTACGAAGAGGCTCTCGTGACTGATCTTGGATCCTTCAGCCAAGGGGAAAGTCCATATACGACCGAGGACGCCAGACACAAACTGCAGGATGCGCTGGAAAATGGCAGCAACGCCTTCGAGTGGCGTTCACGCAAGACAACGGGTGAGCTCTTCTGGTCCGAAGTCAATTTACGCAGCGCAGTTATTGGCAACCATAACCGGGTTCTTGCAGCTGTTCGTGATATCTCCGAGCGTAAGAATGCTGCAGAAAACCTCCGTGAAGTTAATGAGCGTCTGTCGCTGCTGATCAACCGTATGCCGCTGGGATGCATTCTTTGGTCGCTGGATTTTACTGTCAACATGTGGAATCCGGCAGCCGAGGCTATCTTTGGTTTCTCGGAGGCTGAAATGCTTGGCAAGAGTTCTTACGGCACAATTGTTCCGGAAGATGTGCGACCAGTTCTCGAGCCCCTCTGGGCCAGGATGATAATAGGAGATAATTCTGCTCATAGCTTGAACGACAACGTAACTAAAGACGGTAAAATAATTGCTTGTGAGTGGAGCAACACCCCGATGAATGATGGCGCTGGCGAGATAATAGGTGTCATCTCCATGGTTCAGGATATTTCAGAGCGCAAGGCTGCCGAGAGTGAACTGGAGAAATATCGAACCCATCTGGAAGAACTCGTCACGGAGCGCACCTCGCAGTTGCAGGCGGCACAGGAAGAGCTGATTCAAAAGGGCAGGCTTGCTGTGCTCGGGCAGTTGACGGCGACAGTCAGCCACGAAATTCGCAATCCGTTGGGAACGGTCGCTAATGCTCTGTATCTGCTCAAAGATTCGTTGGCTGGAGAGGAGTATGCACACCTTGCAAGGCCTTTAGAACTGGCGGAACGCAATGTTGAACGTTGTGACAATATTATCAGCGACCTCCTTGATTTCTCCCGTCAGCGTACGATAGAGAAGGAGCCCATAAAGATCGATGCATGGTTTTCAGAACTCCTGGACGAGCTCTTTTTCCCGGATGAAGTCCATTGCCATTGGGACCTCACCTCACAAGCCACCGTGCTTGCTGATTCAGAACGTTTGCGCCGGGTTATGGTTAATGTGATTACCAATGCCTTGCAGGCTCTTGACGAGATCTCCAATACAAACAAAAGAGTGGAAATTCAGACTCGAATTGTTGGCTCCCGTTGCGAGATTCTGGTTTGTGATAATGGCTCGGGAATGAGTGAAGAGGTCATGGCGCGAATTTTTGAACCGATGTTCAGTACCAAGAATTTCGGTGTTGGTCTTGGTGTACCGATCATCAAGAGCATAATGGAGGGTCATGGTGGCGGGGTGGATTATCGTAGCGAGCCAGGCATCGGCACAACCGTTGCTATGTGGTTGCCGCTTGAAAGCGACAACCCCGACGGAATCTTACCATGAGTCCCTTCACGATCTCATCGGTTTTTGTCCAGAAAAAAAGCTTTTCCACGATCCTTCGTTAATCTTGAATATGTTGGCACGTTCGTTGTACCTTAAACTTGACTATTCTTATTCAGGCTTTTTACAGGATAATATGGCTAACTATTGATGCTGCGAATAGCAGCACGGCACAATTCTGTGTCAGGGCCACGTATAAATGCAACACTTTGGGTGAAGATAAATCACATTTTTTTGTAAGAGATGAATGCAGCTGAGGCGTGGATAGTCACTCCCTATTTTTGATATCATATTTACACCTTTATGCATGTTCTGAGGGGCGTTGCTCCTCTGGGGATTATTTTATGGCTGAACCGATTCGTGTCCTGATTGTTGATGACTCTGCGGTCGTCCGACAGGCACTGACAGAAATTCTTTCTTCCGATCCTGCTATCGAGGTGATGGCAACAGCACCAGACCCCTTGATTGCAGCTGACAAGATCAGTAAACAACGCCCCGACGTCATCACTCTAGATGTTGAGATGCCGCGTATGGATGGGCTGTCGTTTCTCAAACAAATTATGGCCCAGGACCCTATTCCTGTTGTCATGTGCTCGAGTCTGACGGAAAAGGGTGCTGAAGTGACGATGAAGGCTCTGCAATATGGGGCCGTAGAAATCATCAATAAACCGAGAATGGGAGCCAAACAATTTCTTGAAGACAGTCAGGTTCTGATCTGTGACGCGGTCAAAGCTGCTGCGCGTGCGCGGGTGAGACGCCTTTCCAGTCTGGTTAATGATCCCGCGCCTAAGTTGACAGCAGATGTCATGCTTAGCCAGCCCAGAACCACAGAGAATTTTCAGACCACGGAAAAGATTATTGCAGTAGGTGCTTCAACTGGGGGCACAGAGGCTCTGCGCGTTTTCCTCCAGAGCTTGCCCTATGATGCACCTGGAATTGTGATTGTGCAACATATGCCACAGCATTTTACTGCTGCGTTTGCCAAACGCCTGAACGGTATTTGTCGGATCTCTGTCAAGGAGGCTGCCGATGGCGATACGGTCATTCCTGGCCATGCTTTGATTGCACCGGGCAACATGCATATGATGCTGAAACGTAGTGGTACCCGCTACTATGTGCATGTTAAGGATGGCCCGCTGGTCTGCCGTCATCGACCCTCGGTTGATGTGATGTTCCGTTCCGTTGCTCGCTATGCAGGGATAAACGCCACGGGTGTCATCATGACTGGTATGGGTGATGACGGTGCTCGTGGCATGCTGGAAATGAAGAATGTCGGGGCCGTTAACCTGGCACAGGATGAAGAAAGCTGTGTGGTGTTTGGTATGCCTCAAGAGGCAATCAAGTTGGGTGGTGTCGCCAAAGTGCTGCCGCTGGATGGCTTGGCCGCTGAAGCAATTCGAACCTGCCGCATACGAAATTGATCCGTTAACTTACACAGGAACAAAATGATGAAAAAACCGACTGATGAAGATTTGATTGAGGAAATCCGCCAACGTTTTGAGTCAAACCACAACGCTCTTGACGATATGCGGGCAATGACGCGTAAGCTTGAAATGATGAATGAGAAACTTCAGGATTCTGAAGCTTTGAAAAGCCATTTTCTCTCAAATGTCCGCAATGAGATCAACAATCCGCTCTCCGCCATTATGGGGTTGTCCGGTCAGTTTCTTGATAGAGCCTGTGATCCTGAATCCTGCCAGAAAACGATTCGCATGATCTATGCTGAGGCGTTCAATCTCGATTACCAGTTGCAGAATGTCTTTATGGCTGCTGAACTTGAGGCAGGTGAAGCGGAACCTGGTTATGCCATGGTTGAAATTGGCAGTGTCCTGGATAGTTGTATCGACAAATTAGCCTACCGCATCGCTGAAAAAGAGATCGAAGTTGTTGTGACAATTCCTGATGACTTGATTTTTCCCACTGATGCACAGAAATTTGAAATTATCCTGATTAATCTGCTGGCCAATGCGGTGGAATTTAACAAAAATGGTGGAACGATTAACATCGAAATTGCTGAAGACAAAGCCGGCTTAACCACAACTGTAAGAGACAATGGCCCGGGCATTAATGCTGTTGACCAGGAGGTGATCTTTGATCGCTTCAAACAACTTGAGGCAGGAACCACCAAAGGTCATCGTGGTCATGGTCTGGGTTTGAGTATCTGCTGGTCGCTTGCTGAATTACTTAATGGGACCCTTGATCTGGACAGTCAGCCAGACAAAGGGAGTCGCTTTGTTCTGATATTGCCAAGACCTGATGTCGATGTTGTTGTCTATGCCGCAGATGGTAACTTCTTCCTCTTTGATGACACGGACGGCGAACTGGAAAGTTTCTAATCAAATAATGAACCAAACTACGCAAGCGCCTGACACTCCCCTGGAGAGGCGCCATTATCTTTATCCCGGCACGATCTTTGTGCATCGGCAACCACACTTGATAACCACGGTGCTCGGGTCGTGCGTGGCGGTCTGCCTGTGGAACCAGACGGCACAGTTGGGTGGCATCAACCATTATCTGTTACCGCTCTGGAACGGCGAAGGCTTGCCGACGCCCAAGTATGGGAATGTTGCGATCACCAAATTGGTCGAGAAGGTTCGTGCCTACTCAAGCCCTAATGACAAACTGATTGCCAAAGTTTTTGGTGGCGCCTCAATGTGGCAAAAAACCGAGGGTTTGCTGGCTGTTGGACAACGTAATGTTGAATTTGCCATTGAGACTCTGGAATCCCTCAAAATCCCGATTGTTGGTAGTGACCTTGGCGGCCATCAGGGCAGGAAGGTCATCTTTAATAGTGGTGATGGTACGGTTCTGATGCGTCGGCAGCGTGCTATGAGAATTGCCAACCCTACTGATTGAGTCCACGTTAATCTGTGAAGCAAAACAGAATGATATGAATATCATCTTCATCAAACGCTACGTACTCCTTATGGGTGTCGCCTGGTCCCTGGCTTGTTCTGCCACGCTCATCTCACACTTGCAGGATGATTACCAGCAGACAGTAAAGCGTGCTCAGGCCCGGGCCGTAACTATGCCGGAACGGGATATTCTTTATCGCAATTGGGTGGCAAGTCACGGTGGTGTCTATGTGCCCGTCAGCGAAGTATCGCCTCCCAACCCACATCTCGAATTTCTCCCGGAGCGGGACATTGAGACGACTGATGGTCGCCAACTGACTCTGATCAACCCGTCGTACATGACTCGCCTGGCCTTTGAACAGGATAACCGGATTAGTGAGACGACCAGTAAAATTACCAGCCTGAAGTGTTTGAATCCCGATAATGCTCCTGACCCGTGGGAAAGTAGCGCACTGCAAAAACTCGAACAGGGCGGTGACCTGATCAGTGAAGTTGTCGATGTCGAAGGGCAGCCTTTTGTAAGAGCCCTGCGGCCTTTCTATATTGAAAGTATCTGCCTCAAATGCCATGCAGGACAAGGTTACAAGCTTGGTGATGTCCGCGGCGGGCTCAGTATATCGATCCCCTTTGAATCCTTCTTGGCAGGGCATTGGCAGCACAACCTGGTCTCTATTATTCTTTTTGGCTTGCTCTGGCTTGTTGGTCTGACTGGCATCGTTTTATTGGGACGTAAACTTTATACTCAGACCTGTAACGCGATTGAAAGCGAACGCCTGCGTGATCACGCCGAAATGAGCTTGGATTATTTGTCCTACTATGATCGGCGAACCAACCTTCCTAATCGCTTTAAATTTGAAAAGCATCTCCATGAGATTTTCACCCAGGTCAAGACGTCTGGTGGTTCAGTTGCCGTGACGATCCTTGAGATTCGAAATTACAAACAGATCGTTGATAACTTTGACCATCCGATTAGTGACCTTCTCTTCAAACTGATGGCGGAGCGAGTTGTTGCCCTGCTTGCGCCTGAGGACTCTGTCGCCCGGTTTGGAGAAGATAGGCTGCTCTTTTCGTATACCTGCAAGGATGGACAATCTTTCGATGAGGGGCTGATGCAACAGCTTCTTGCTGCAGTCAGTAAACCTCTGGCTCTGGAGGATCATGAGTTTTATCCGGTCATCTGTATGGGTTTCGCACTCTATCCGAATGATGCCAAGAACGCGAAGAGTCTGGTTCATAAGGCAGTTTCCGCTCTGACGTTCTGTTTGGAAAAAAGAGAGAGCGGTGTCAACCTTTACTCACAGTCCTTGCAGGAAGAGGCCAAAAATCGTTTTGAGATCGAGAGTGGTTTGAGGAACGCTCTTGCTGAAAACAGTTTTGAACTTTTTCTGCAGCCTCAGGTCGATGCAGCGAGTGGTGCTCTGATCGGGGCGGAGGCTTTACTGCGATGGCAACTGGAAGATCGTGGCTACCTGCCTCCTGACAAGTTTATTCCCATTGCTGAAGAGAATGGCTTGATCCTGCCGATTGGTGAGTGGGTTTTGCAGGCAGCTTGTATTCAAGCGGTGCGATTGAAAGAAAGATTTGGACGGGTCATACCGGTCGGTGTGAATGTCTCGGCCAGACAGTTCCAGGATCCTGACTTTATCGATATTATTGATGAAGTTCTTGCCATCGACGGCATGTTGCCGGAAATGATTGAAATCGAGATAACCGAGGGGACCTTTATTGAAGATATTGAGCGGACAATAGAGCTTCTCACTGATCTTAAAGTGCGCAATCTGCAGATTGCAATCGATGATTTCGGTACGGGTTACTCGTCATTGAGTTATCTGAACAGGTTCCCCATTGATCGTCTGAAAATTGATCGCTCTTTTATTACAGATATTGCCAGCAATGAGGATGACAGAGTCCTGGTCGGGTTGATCACAGAGATGGGACGGAAGCTTGGCTTGAATGTCATTGCTGAGGGAGTGGAGGAGGATGTCCAGAAGCATCTTCTGATCGGTATGGGATGTCACGCCATACAAGGATTCCTTTTCAGTCGGGCTTTACCTTTTGACGACTTCTGTACCTGGGTCGAAAACCAGTACAACAACTGATACAGGTCATAAACAGTGTTGACTCCGCCGGAGCCTGCTATGCCGCATGTGCATAGCTATGACTCCGGCTTTTTGTTTTTACCGAGCGTTGCTGTGCTGACTTATGCAATAGAACCCTTCTCTTGCTGCTCTGAAGACTCTTCTTGTTGATCGGTGCCCTGGTTCTGGTTGGTCTCTCTGGAAAGAGTTGACAGGTTGCAGCATACAAAAAAGCAAACAACATAATAACCTCAAACATTTCTTCCTCCTCAGCAGTGTGATTATGAGTAAATCACTGTTGAGTGACAAAATATGTCACAGCCCTGAGGCTGCCGCAGGTTGAGTATTCGTTGCCATAAAACGAGTCAATTGAGTGGATGTAAAGAGCAGGCAAATGACGTAAATTTGGCTGGTTTGTGCGTTGACGGAGCGCTTTAAATCGTATACAGTATGCAAGTTTCGGTTTAAAGTTTAACTGCTGTTCATGAAAGAGAACTGACTATAAACGGTGGCGAAGCTTTTGCGCTCACCAATAACTTAAATTGAGGAGAGAGAGATGATTGAAGCTTATCTGATGCATGAAAAAGAGCGTAATGCCCAGGGGATTCCAGCCCTGCCGCTTACTCCTGAGCAGACCACAGGCCTTTGTGAATTACTGCAAAGCCCCCCGGCAGGTAAAGAAGAGTTCCTGCTGAACCTTCTCACCGAGCGTGTCTCGCCTGGTGTCGATCCGGCTGCTGAAGTGAAAGCAGGCTTTCTGGCTGAAATTCTGACCGGAGCCAAAAGTTCTCCGCTGATTGATAAGCAGAAGGCAGTCCAGATTCTTGGCACCATGATCGGTGGTTACAATGTTCAGCCACTGATTAGTGCTCTGTCCGATGCAGACCTGGCAGGCGATGCCGCTATTGCTCTCTCCGGCATGACTTACGTTTATGATGCAGCTGCTCAGGTTATTGAACTGTCTAAAAACAACGCCGCTGCTAAAAAGGTTGTTGAGTCCTGGGCTAACGCTGAGTGGTTCACTAACAAGACCGGCGTCGCTGAAACCATCACCGTCAAGGTCTTCAAGGTTGAAGGCGAAATCAATACCGACGATTTCTCACCAGCTGGTGATGCCTGGAGTCGTCCGGACATTCCTCTGCATGCTCTGGCTATGGGCAAGACCCGTTTCCCCGGTGGCATCGAAGAAATCGCCAAGTGGCGTGCCGAAGGTCATCAGGTCGCTTTTGTCGGTGATGTGGTTGGTACCGGTTCTTCCCGTAAATCAGCATGCAATAGCGTTCTTTGGTACATTGGTGATGATATCCCCGCGGTTCCCAACAAGCGTCGCGGTGGTGTAATCATTGGTGGTGTTATCGCGCCGATCTTCTTCAACACAGCTCAGGATTCAGGCACCTTGCCATTGCGCATGGATGTCTCCAAGCTGGGCATGGGTGACGTGATCACCATTAATACCGCCAAGGGTGAAGTGACTAATGAAGCTGGCGAGGTCGTTTCAACTTTCGAAATCAAGCCGAATACGGTTTCCGATGAGTTCCGTGCCGGTGGCCGGATTCCATTGATTATCGGTTGCGCAGTGACCACTGAGGCGCGTGCCGCTTTGGGTCTGGGCGAGACGGATGTTTTTGCCAAAGCAGTAAACCCTGCGCCAAAATCTGATCAGGGCTACACTCAGGCACAGAAAATGGTTGGCCGTGCTTGTGGCGTTGACGGCGTACTACCCGGTTCCGCTTGCGCACCGAAAATGACAACGGTCGGTTCCCAGGACACCACTGGCCCGATGACCGCTGACGAAATTAAGGAACTGGCTTGCCTCAGGTTCAAGTCACCGATGTTCATGCAGTCTTTCTGTCACACTGCTGCCTACCCGAAACCGGCTGACGTCAAGATGCATGCAAATCTGCCGAAATTTATCTCCGATCGTGCCGGTGTGCCGCTGCGTCCCGGTGATGGCGTTATCCACAGCTGGTTGAACCGTCTGCTGGTTCCAGACACTGTCGGTACCGGTGGTGATTCTCACACGCGTTTTCCGATCGGTATCAG
>DAOWJU010000312.1 GCA_030640215.1 Desulfuromonadales bacterium | reverse complement strand
GCAATCTCACGCACACTCTCCAGATTAACGCCACCGGAAGCTTCCGTAATCGCCTGATCGCCAACCAGCTCAACCGCTGCCGTCAATTCAGCGAGAGACATGTTATCAAGCAGTAAGATGTCAGCTTTGGCAGCAAGAGCTTCGGCCACTTCTTCCTGATTACGAACCTCGACTTCTATTTTCTGGGTGTGGGGGACACGCTGCTGAGCACGACTGACAGCAGCCGTAATGCCGCCAGCAGCTGCAACATGGTTCTCTTTGATCAAGACTGCATCGTAAAGAGCCATGCGGTGATTGCCACCGCCACCCATACGAACAGAATATTTTTCCAGAACCCGCAACCCCGGCGTTGTTTTACGGGTATCAACAACAACGGCCCGGGTGCCTTCGACCTCGCGCACAAAAGCCGCTGTCAGAGTTGCAACACCACACATGCGCTGCAACAGGTTCAAAGCCACCCGCTCACCCTGCAACAGAACAGCAGCATCACCTTTGATCCAGGCCAGCACCTCACCACGCTTGACGACTTGACCGTCGGTGATAAGTTTTTCAAAAGCAGTGTCTGCAGAGAGTAACTGAAAGACGCGCTGGGCAACATCGATGCCAGAGAGGACAAAATCTTCCTTAGCGACCAGTTCAGCACTGGCCTGGGTACCGGGCTCGATGGTCGCCAGAGTGGTCACATCGCCGGTGCCGATATCTTCTTCAAGGGCACGTCGCAGAATGGGGTCGAGAATAAATGAGTTCATAGATTATGATTCCCACTATCAATATAAGGATAAGGTGTTTTTTATAACATAGTGAAAGTTCGACAAGCAACTGAAAACCCTGTAACTATGCCTATTTCAGAGCTTTACATTTGTGCTAGAATCACCAACAATAGAAACCGTCAAATGATCTTCATTTCTCATACTGCCGAGGAGCTCCTTGTGAAATTCTACTTTAGATTCAGCCTGGTTCTCATATTAGCAGCAACTTTATCCGCCTGCATCAGTCAATCAGTCCACCAGCAGAAGCTTGATGAAAACCAACATCTCCAGTCTGTTATCAAAGGCCTGGAGGCTGATTATGAACGGCTGAAAGGGGACAAGGACCAGCTGACAGAACGCAATGACAGCCTCAACCAGAGGCTGCTTGAGGCGACCGAGCACAGCAAACTGCTTCAGGAAGACCTGATGCGTGCCCGAGCTGACCTTGACCGGGTAGAGAAGGTGCTTGCTGACCGCAGTGCCGAGGCTGGCGCTGCCATGGCTGAAATGCGTCAGGGGATTGATCGACTGACTTCAGAGAGTAACGACTTGCAACAACAGCTCGAAGCCGAACGTCAGGCACGCGAAGCACGCCTGGCAGAAGTTCAGGGGACATACGATGAGCTGGTCGGCAAACTCGAGGAAGAGATTCAGCGAGGTGAAGTAAAGATCTCAGAGCTCAAGGGGAAACTGACCGTTAACGTGGTCGACAAGGTCCTCTTCGACTCCGGTAGAGCAGCTCTCAAACCAGCTGGTATCAAGGTCCTGAAACAGATCGGCGACGTTCTAAAAGCAGCTGCAGACAAAAACATCCAGGTCGAAGGACACACCGACAACGTGCCGATCCGCGGCCCCCTGACCCAGACATACCCAAGCAACTGGGAGCTCTCAACGGCACGGGCGACCACAGTCCTGCACTTCCTTCAGGACAAGGCCGCCATCCCGGGCGAGCGCCTCTCAGCTGTCGGCTATGGTGAGTACAACCCCATTGCCAGCAATGCCACCGTCGCAGGGCGTTCCCAGAACCGCCGCATCCAGATTGTTCTGACTGCAAACAAAGATCGTTAACAATTCAGCACACTGAAAACTCTCTCTATCGTTAAGCTTGACCATGAATCAAATTAAAATGACGTAAAAAAGGGCGGAACCGACAACGGCCCCACCCTTATTGTATCAACCATCAAGCTAACCGCCTTACCGTAGCAGCTTGCCTAAGTAAAGGAAAGTACCGCCAACCGAGATGCTCGCAAAGAAGTTGCCGAGGTTTTTACTCCAGTACGAGATCTCGTAACGAATCGGGTAGGCATCCTTGATCTGCTCAAGACTGAACACATCGATATATAGTTGTGAACCTTTCCAGATGAAGATGCAGACAAAAACCACCATAAAACAGACGAAACCGTTACCGATCGGGGTGTCTTTGATATTGAAATAAATCTTGCGGATCAGGTCAATGTTGATCAGTGAGAGGAAAACCCAGTTGGTAT
Organism: Desulfuromonadales bacterium; assembly: GCA_030640215.1. GTDB lineage: Bacteria > Desulfobacterota > Desulfuromonadia > Desulfuromonadales > BM103 > M0040. Next base: position 544 of record DAOWJU010000312.1, on the reverse strand, counting down.
TCTCAACGATGCGGATGACACGAAGCACCTCTTTGTCCGGAGTCGGGTTGATCATCAGAAACACCAGAGAAGCGCCGATAACAGCAACCACCGCGAGGTAAACGTGAAGCTTGCTGCCCTCGAATTCCAGGGTTCTGGTAAAAACGTAATACTCCTGGAAACCGTGACTCATAATCAGGATGGAGAGAGTCCCGATGATGTGGCCCATGGCCAACACATAAGGATTGCTGAGACCGGGAAGAAACGGCAGGGCCCCGGGGATAATTTCTCCCAGCAGGATCAGGAAGAAACCAACGGCGATACTGGTCCAGACTCGAGCGTTGCCGATGCTGAAATAAAAAGAGACAACGCCGGCAATAAGCCAGAAAAACGCCAATACAACTTGAAACATTTCCATGGGTGCCCCCTTAGGCAAAAAAAAGGCGACTCGCAAGCCGCCGGATTTTGAACTGGAGCTACTTTAGCAGAGCCCCTTGAAACCTCTCTTCATTTCTTCGAGCATTTTATCAATTTTGCTGGGCCCGGCGACCAGTTTGGCGCCCTT
>DAOWJU010000031.1 GCA_030640215.1 Desulfuromonadales bacterium | reverse complement strand
CATCACGAAAAATATCAAGACTGAGACGCTCCGCCAGGTAAGGCAGGATGTCGACTTGATGAGCCGCACCAAACTCCTGTAGAGCAACGATATCAGGAGCGCTGTCTGCGATTACATTCAGAATCCGATCAGGATTAACCTGACCGTCACTGCCGCGGCAATGCTGAATGTTATAAGTCATGATGCGAGCGGTGGTCATACCTGCCTCGCTGCTGTCAGCCTGTGTATCTATTGACGAACAGGCTGCTCTGGAATTATGACAACTGGCCTATGGTTGCTTTACGCGCTTAACACTGAGAATAATAACAGGTTCCACGGGAACGTCACTGAAACGACGATAAGTGTGGGTCGGGCTGGTACCGATCTTGTTCACCACGTCCATGCCTTTGACGACCTTGCCGAAAACCGCGTAACCATAACCCCTGATCGTGGTGTTTCTGTGGTCGAGAAAGCCATTATCCTTGAGATTGATGAAGAACTGACTGGTGGCACTATCAACTTCCCCGGTTCGCGCCATGGCGATGGTACCACGCAGGTTGCGCAGACCGTTACTGGCTTCATTCTTGATCTTCTCTCCGGTCTTTTTCGGCGTCATTTCGGTGCTAAAGTTGCCGCCCTGGATCATAAAGTCTTTGATGACCCGATGAAAAATTGTGCCGGTATAGTGGCCAGAATCAGCATAGGTGAGAAAGTTTGCCACCGACAGAGGTGCTTTTTCGGTGTTCAGTTCCACAGTAATATCGCCATTATTGGTTTCGATAACAACCACATCTACAGCAAAGGCCGAAGTGGTCAGCAACAGGGTCACAAAGAGCATGCTCAGTAAAATTCTTTTCATTGTCATTTATCCTTCCTTGGGTAGATAGCAGCAGAAATCATTCATCTTCAGAAGAGAGTGCGCGATTCATAAGATCGACAACGGCCTGCTTAGGATCCTTATCTTCGTAAAGGATCAGGTACATCTGTTCGGTGATCGGCATGGCAACACCAAGCTTGGCCGCCAACTGGTAGGCAGAAAGGGTAGTCTTGACCCCTTCAGCGACCATACGCATCTGGTTGAGGATTTCGTCCAGCTTGCGCCCGCGGCCCAACTCGATACCGACCGAACGGTTACGGGAAAGATCGCCGGTGCAAGTCAACACCAAATCGCCCATCCCCGCCAGGCCGGAAAAAGTCGCTTCCTGAGCACCCATCGCTTCACCGAGGCGGGCGATTTCCGCCAGGCCGCGCGTAATCAGGGCGGCACGCGCATTGTGGTTGAAGCCAAGACCGTCGCTCACGCCAGCGGCCAGAGCAATCACATTCTTCATCGCCCCGCCAATTTCGATGCCAACCACATCCTGATTGGTATAAACCCGGAAATACTCGGTACTGAAAAGTTCCTGCACCCGTGACGCTACCGCCAGGTCATCTGCGGCGACAGCGACAGCTGTCGGCTGTTCTGTGGCAACCTCTCTGGCAAAAGATGGCCCGGAAAGAAAGGCGCTGCGTTGCTTGACCTCTGTGCCAAGAAGTTCCTGCAGAACCTCCGACATGGTCAGCAGCGTATCGTTTTCAATCCCTTTGGCTGCTGAAATCAGCAGGCAATCAGCCGACAGATACGGCTTAAGCTGTTTGAGGACAGGGCGCATGACCTGCGATGGCGACACCAGCACCAGAACTTGACTGCCCTGAACCGCTTCAGCGAGATCATTGGTATAGGAGAGGTTTGGGGAGAGGCTTATGCCATCCAGGTAAAGATCGTTGATGCGGGTTTCAGAGAGGCGGGCCGCCAGGTCATGTTCATACACCCACAGAGTAACATCGTAGTCTTTCTTGGCTAACACGTTGGCCAGGGTTGTTCCCCAGCTACCAGCTCCGATGACACCGATTTTCATCATGTTAAAACCTCAAATGGCCTTCTTCTTCTTTTCAATGCGCTCGCGCACCTGCGCTGTTTTCCGTTCCAGAATGGCCTGGTTGGGATAAATTCCGGTCAGGCTTTCGAGAATTTTCAGCGCCTCAAGCAATTCTTCCTGCTCTTCCAGAACCGTCGCCAGACCGAAACTTGCTTCGAGGGCGTAGGGACTCTCCGCCCAGCGTTCCATCACCAACCGGTAAGCACCAGCGGCTTCAGGAAGCTTGCCTTCCAGGGCGTAGGTCATGGCAATCCGGTACTGCACTTCGGCAATCAGAGGACTCTGCGGATGATTCTTGCGCAGACTGCCAAACTCGATCCTGGCCTGAGCGAAATTGTTCAAACGAAAATAACAGTCAGCCACCTCGTACTGCAACTGGTCATTCTCCAAGCCGGGCTGATCGAGCACTTTCTGATAAACCGCTATCGCCTGACTACAATCGTTGAGACGATATTTGTAAAGGATTGCAACCTGTTTTCTCGCCGGAACGACTTCTTCAGCATCAGGATAATCCCGTTCCAGCATGAGATAGGTCAGCAAGGCATCTGAATAGCGGCCCAGATACAAGTCCTGTATTTCGGCAGACTGAAAGAGCGATTGGGGAACCCGCACAAAATCGGGGGACTCATCGTGTAGTTGCTCAAAAAGCTCAACTGCCTCGATGTACTTTCCT
>DAOWJU010000067.1 GCA_030640215.1 Desulfuromonadales bacterium | reverse complement strand
TTCCATGGCAGGGCAGTGAAGCTGCTCACCTCAGACGACACTCTCTTCACTGGAGCAGAGTGGGCTGAGGTGGAGAAATTCCAGAAGACACTCCGGGAGATGAAGAAGGCTGGGGTGACACTGGAAGTCTGTCTCTATGCTGTTAAGGTGATGGGCGTGGACAAAGCCACGATTCTCCCGGAGATCGACCGAGTGGGCAATGGTTTCGTTTCAGTGATTGGTTACCAGATGCAGGACTACGCAGTTGTTCGCATCCCCTGAACCTGAGCAGTGAAATCACTGATTCAGCTTTAAGAATCTTTGTTCCTTGATGGACTTCTTCGATCGCTACCCTGATGGTTTTTTGTGGTATAGTGTAATTACCTCAATAGCAAAAGAGGTCTCTGAAAGGCAAAGGAGGAAGACTTTATGCCTGTCTCTGATCCGCCTGATCCGTTAAGGGAAGTTTCATCAATCTAAAAGTAGATAAAACTGGGTCGCAGTTGTCGGGTGATCCAATCTAGATTCCCACGACGGGAATTGCACAGAAATTAAATGATCGCAAAGCACCTCGAGAATTTTCGGGGTGCTTTGATTTTACTCCCCCCTCAAATACGATGCCGGTTTATGTCCCAAAGCCTTCCAGGTTCCAATCAGACCCAGTAACAAGGTCAAAACAATCCCGGTCAAGATCGTGGTAATGATGGTTCCTGGATGCAACGTAAAAGACATCTTCATCAACCCTTTTAAAATTCCCACGGCTGCCAGGCTACCGACAACCGCGCTGATACAACCTGCGATCAGGCCAAGCAGGAGGAATTCAGTAGCGAAGGTCCCGAGAATGTCGAAACGGGTCGCGCCGCAAACCTTGAAAATGACCGCATCGTGAATACGCCGATGCTGGTCTGCGGAAACCGCCCCGGCCAGCACCAGAAAGCCGGTTATTAACGCAATCGCAGCCATGCTGCTGAAAGCGGTGCCGATGCGGTCGAGAGTGCGTGAGACGTTTTTCAGAATCTCGCGGGTGCCGATAGCGGAGACGTTGGGGAACTTGCTGGTGATTGTAGCAAAGGCCGTCTCCTCCTGCTCTGGCGGCAAGTGTATCGACGCGATGTGAGTTTGTGGAGCATTCTCTAAAACCCCTGGCGAAAAGAGGAGGGCGAAGTTCAGGTTGAGGGTTGACCAATCCACCTCTCTCAGGCTGGCGATTGTCGCTGTGACTTCCCGTCCGAGAACGTTCACCGACAAGGTGTCGCCAACGGCAACCCCGAAACCTCTGGCGATATCAGCGGTAATTGAAACCAGCGGTTCTCCGGAATAGTCCTCTGCCCACCATTGCCCTGCGACAATTTCCGTCGCTGGTGGCAACTTTGCCGAGTAACTCAGAAAACGGTCGCCACGCACAGCCCAGCGTACATTATGGGCGATCTTTGCCATTTTGACCGGTGTTCCGGCGATGGCAGTGATGCGTCCCCGCAGGGTTGGGTAACGCTCGATCCTGGTGACATCGGGTAGAGCTTGTGCCGTTGCTTCAAAGCGGGCGACCTGATCAGTCTGTATATCGAGAAAAAAGAAGGCTGGCGCCTCGCCGGGAACTGTTTCATTGACCATGTCGCCGAGGTTGGCTTGTACCAGCATAATAATAATCAGAGCTGTCAGGCCCAGGCCGAGCGAGAAGAGGGCGTTGCCTGCTGACGAACCACGCCGGTGGATATTGGCAAGGCCAAGACGCAGCGAGGGATTACCCGGTCTTGGCAGGCAGCGGGTCAAGCGGACAACCAGGATGGCGGCAAAACGAAAGATACCAAAACAGAGCGTTGCTCCACAGATAAACCAGAAAGCCATTTTCTGGTCTGTGCTGGTTAAAACAGCCAGAGCGGCGAGGATGATTGCGGTGACTGCGATGGTAAGTCGGACGCTTTTGCCGGGATCCTGCTCTGTATTATCGTTGTAGCCGCGAAAAAGCACCGCCGGAGAGACTCGCCTGGCGACCCCCAGCGCTTTCAAAGAAAAGACCAGAGCGATCAGGATGCCGAAGAGAGCGGCGCGCAAGAGAACCAGCCAGTGGATAGCGGGAGCGATTGGAAACGGCAAGTGAGCGCCAATGAGTCCGTCGAGGAGAAAGGGCAGGGCAGCACCACAGACCAGGCCAGCTGTTGAGCCCAGGGCACCGAGGAAAAGGACCTGCAGCAGGTAGGCGGTAAAGATAAGTCTTCCCGGTGCACCGAGGCACTTCATGGTTGCAATATGGGTGATCTTGCCGGTCAGATAACCACGCACTGCGCCGGATACGCCGAGTCCGCCGACCAGCAAGGCACAGAGGCCGACCAGGGTCAGGTTCTGGTTCATACGATCAAGGAAGAATCTGACTCTTGGTGAGGCTTCACGCCATGTTTGCAACCGCCACCCGGCCTCGGGGAAACGTTGCCCCAATTCTGTTTTAAGTTGTGCAGCCGTGGTTCGGTCGGGCAGGCGCAACCGATAGGCGTGGTAGACCAGGCTGCCGGGCTGTAGTAAGCCTGTCGCAGAAAGACCGGCAAGGCTGGTCAGAAAACGCGGGCCCAGATTGAAGGGTCTTACGGAACGATCCGGTTCTCTGCTGATAACGCCGCGAATACGAAACTGCGCGGAACCGACCTTGACCAGGTCGCCAACCTTCACATCGATTCGCGTCAGCAGTGGAGCTTCAACCAGGGCGCCGAGTTCACCGCTGTGATCGAGAGCTTTTGAAATGGTTTTGTGCGGCTCAATCTCGGCTTTGCCCGCAATCTCTAATGAGCCATAGAGCGGATAAGTTGCATCGACGGCTTTTAACTCAGCCAGTACCCGCTTGGAGCCTGCTGAATTGGCAACCATGGTGCGCATGGTCATAATGTGGGAAAGTTGGCCCTTGGCGTCCAGGAAGTCGATTGCGGCTGCAGGCAATTCCCTGTGGGCCAGACGAACCTCAAGGTCGCCACCCAACAGGGCGCTGGCGTCGGCGAGTAAGCCCGATTTAGCTGATTCGGTAAAGGAGCCAATGGCGCTGATCGCAAAGACACCGAGAAAGAGACAAGTCAGAAAGACGCCAAATCCACGCAAACCTCCACGCAGTTCGCGTCTGACCAGGCGCAGGGCCTGGGGCAGGATCAGGGCGCTCACGCAGCATCTCCAGAGTTCTCTTTGAACTGTCCGTCAAGCATGTGAACAGAACGATGGCAGCGAGCAGCAAGTGTTTCATCGTGGGTGACCAGCATCAGGGTTGTGCCGTGCTCTTTTTGTAGATCAAAAAGCAGACTCATTACCATCTGACCGGTCTCACGATCAAGGTTGCCGGTTGGCTCATCGGCAAGCAGCAATGACGGTTTGACGACAAAGGCCCTGGCCAGAGCAACCCTTTGTTGCTCGCCGCCGGAAAGCTCTCCCGGGAAATCGATGGAGGTGAGGGGAGTGAGCCCACCGACCTCCAGGTCAACGGAGCTCATTAGGTTCTCTGAACGCGATCCGCTCTGAGTACTCCGCCTGCTTCCCAGGATTCCAACTCGACAC
>DAOWJU010000214.1 GCA_030640215.1 Desulfuromonadales bacterium | reverse complement strand
TGGTTTTGGGTGGCGCAGCTTTGCTCCTGCTCTGTCTGGTCTGGTGGCTGGCCGGGGTTTTGTCCGACATGATGTTTGGTTTCGAGCCGGTCGCTAAACCGACCGATACTCAGCAGATTGTTGTAAACGAATATTCACCAGAAGCAGAGAAAACTCTGCTTATTGCTACAGAGACGGATCAGCTGACGATGGCGGAGCGTGAGGCTGACCCCCCGATTGTCTCAGCAAAGACCGTTTCAGCCCCAGTCGGTTCAACTCCGGTTGTCTCAGCCCCGGATGTCTCAACCCCGGTTCACTCAACCCCGATGACCCCGGCCGTGAGTGAACCGGTCGCAGCAAAAGTTTCATTCTCTGCCAAAGTAGCGCCTGCGCAGCTGACACCTGCCAGGAAAGAGCCTGTTGTAAAGCCTGTTGTAAGCAAATCTGCGCCCGCTAAACAAACCTCTAGTCCGACGATCTCCAGAGGCAAAAAGGTGGTTGCTGCCCCGCGTACGACTAAAACGCCGCGTCCAGTAAAGCGCCGCTCGGCACAAATGCCGACCAAGCCGGTCGCCAAAGCCCCTAAACGCTTACATCCGGATGATTTGCCCGGTGCAATCCTGAGTAGCAGCCCCACTCTGATTGAGCCTGAAAGTATCGTTGTCAGGCCGTCTAAATCTCAAGCGACTACGCCGTACGGTAAGGCGGAAGAGGCCTACCTCGATGGTAAATGGGCCCTTGCGCAAGAGCGTAGCCGTTTGGCGGTAAGATCTTTACAGCATGCTCTGGAGCTTTATCCCGGTCACCTCCCAGCCAGAGAATTGTTGGTCGAAGTCTTAAGCAAACAAGGGAAAGCTGGCGAGGCAATATTCCTTCTGGCAGAGGGGCTTGAAATCGCACCCGACTATATTACATTCAAAAAGAAGTATGCCCGGTTGCTGGTGGAGCAGAGTGATTACGATGCGGCAACCACGGTTATGCTTAACGGTGGCTTGCCGACCGTCGAAGCTGATCCCGAAGCGCACGTGATTCTGGCTTCTCTGTATCAGAGCCTCGGTGAGCCGTTTCTTGCCGCCCAGACGTATCGTAACCTGCTGGTTGCCTGGCCGCAGACTGGTGCCTTCTGGGTCGGGCTTGGCGGTGCTCTTGAAGGTCAACACCTTCCCGAAGAGGCTCTTGTCTGTTACCGGCGGGCCCTCAAGACGAAGAAATTACGTCTGGATCTGAGCCAATACGCTAAAAAACGGCTGAGTGTGCTCAACTAGTTTTTATGGTAAATATTGCTCTCTACTCAATCAGGCCAGGCTTTTGCCTGGCCTGATTAAGTTTCGGTACAAATACCAGGCAGACTCCTGCGTTTGTGGAAGAATTACCCGGACTATGCAAAAGCTCGTTTCGACAGTTCATGCTTATCGTCAGTTGCTCGATGAGGTAGACGCCTGGTTCACGACCTGCCTGCAGGTTGGTGGTGCTAGCCTGGCCTGTCGAGGTGGTTGTAGTGCCTGTTGTCGGGCTCTGTTCGACATCACCCTGCTTGATGCCTGGTTGTTGAAGGCGGCCTTTACCAGGTTGGCGCCGGGTACTCAGGCTCAGGTTCTCAATCGTTGTCAGCCACGTTTGTCTGAACTCCGCGGCCTCTGGCCGGATCTTAAGAATCCCTATCTCCTGAATGCCTTTCCTGAAGAAGGGTGGCTCTCAACGCCTGAAGAAGACCAGACCCCTTGTCCGCTTCTCGATGAGAACGGTTATTGTCTGGTCTATGCAGAGAGACCATTGACCTGTCGGTTGCATGGCCTGCCAAATATTGATATCAGCGGTGAGGACTTTGACGGCACAGCCTGTACCCTGCATGCGGGCAATCCGTTGGCTCTGCCGGAGCAGGTGCTTCATTGGCGTTTTCGAGAGGTCTTCACGCAAGAGGTCGATTTGTTTCGGGGCTTTACCAAAGAGCTAACCGGGAGTTCATGGCCGGAGCTTGACACCTTTATCCCTCTGGCGCTTGTGGCCGATTATAATGCTGTCGATTGGCACAATTTTAAGTTGTAACAAGTTGTTGGAGTCTGCTAGTTCGGCACAGTTTTATTAGTAATTGTCTAAATCCAGCGAAATTAAAATTAATAAGTGCCTTCCCGATATACCCATCTTTACGAACCATCTCCACATAAATCCCTGTAAAAACGATATGTTGTAACAAATGTTGAAAAGAATGAAAATATTTTAATTTAAATGTTGACATGAGGCGCCCTTAATGTTAAAACTTTAATCAACAAAGGGGAACAACTCAACAACAAATTAACCGGAGGACGTTATGAAAACTCAAAGCCGCTTTATGGATAATGTAAAAAGTAGTTACCTGGTTCTCGTTATTGCTGCTCTCGGCGTCTTTGCTTTCATCTCTGCCGTACTGATCGCCTGGCCAGCTCTTGCTTATATCGGCTCGAAACTTTTTAACTAGGCCAGCCAGGATTGAATCTTTAACAATCAACCCTCTCACTCTAGAGAGAAGCAATCGGAGAAACATCATGAAAACCGCATCCAACGTCATTAATAATGTAAAAGCCAGCTACACTGTTGCTATCATGACCGTCCTCGGCGTCTTCGCCTTTGTCTCTGCCATCTTGATCGCCTGGCCAGCACTTGCCTACCTCGGCGCCAAAATGTTCAACTAAAATGGCGTTGCAAAAAGTCCACCCTACTGCGTTGCAGCGATTTTTCAGGACTTCGACATACCGTGTATGCCTTCACCCCTGAAAAAACGCTACGCCTTGTCGGACGAAATTTTAGCTTAGCCATTTCTTGATAGTAAGAAAAAAAATAAAAAAGGCCGCCCCCACAAGGGAACGGCCTTTTTGTTTGAATCAACAACTATTGTTTGTATCAATAACTATTTCGAAAAGAATTAGCCACTCATACCTAACATGGCCTTATAGTCTTCTTCTACCAGTTCCAGGTGATTGTGAGTCGAGGTGGCATTCGCCAGATAGATCCGTGCAATATCAGGGTCATCGATCTTGGCTGCCATCTCACGGAGGCTTTTTTCCAGCGCGTCTTCCTGCTCAATTGCCAGTTCCAGTGCTTTGCGTTCATCAAAATCCTGCACCAAAAGGTGCTGGAGGTTTTTCCACCAACTGGATTCAGTATTCGGTGGCGCATCCATAAATTCCTGGAAGGAAGGGATGTCGTCCCCAGAGTAGATCCGGTAGAAAGATTCGGCGTGTTGATATTCTTCACGAGCAAGAATCTCAAATGTCCGGCGCGCCTTATCTTCAGCCATACGCTCCGCGCCATATTTATAGTAATCCATGGCGTCTTTTTCGGTCTGGATGGAGTCCTTGATCGTCTTTTGCACGTCAATGAGTCCCATATCTTAAACCTCCCCTTAGTTCTTAATTTATGTCCCGAGTTTCTCAGCTAATGCACTAAATCGCTATCAAATTATACCCTAAATTTAACCGGCATATTCATAACACATTTTAAGGAACAGGTCTTGCTTTTTCTTCTCGGTGAGGAGCGGTTCTTAAATCGCTTTGCAGAGCGTTAAGCCCCTGTTTATCGGATTATTACCTGTGCAGCTAGATAAGTTGAAACAAGGTACAACTCCTATTGTTACGGTTATTTCAGTACTTTATGCCGTTAAATGACGGTATTTTGGACTTATCGGTGAAGATTTGTAAATTAAATCCTCTCTATCTTAACGAAAGATCCACTTATGCTTAAACTCATCGGTTTGACGGCAGCAGCAATATTTACAGCGGAAGCCCTGGTGATGCTCTTTGTGGAGTCTATAGGGGGCCAGTTGTCGTTACCGCTACGGGTCCTGCTTGATTCTTCTCTACTTATGGTCTGCGTTTTTCCTACCCTTTATTTTTTAGTCTTTAAGGAAATGACGGAACAGATTCGCTTACGTCACATGGCAGAAGAGGCCCAGAGTTCCTGGAACCAAAGTCTGGAACACATGGTTGAAGAGCGTACCGAGCGGTTACAACGCTCCAACGAAGATCTCCTCATTGAGGTTCAGGAACGAGCCAAGGCCGCATTGGCGCTGCGCACGGCACTGAACGAATCGCGTAAGGGCAAGGAACAGTTGCGTTCGATTATAAATGCCGTTCAAGACGCCTTGGTTGTGGTTGATGATCAATGGGGTGTGCAGGTTGTCAATCAAACGGCAGAAGCCATGTTCGGGACCAGTTCTTACGATTTACATGGCTGCTCATTGAAGAATTTTCTGCTGCCATGGTCACAAAGTCCTGCTGATCTGGATCGTTTTTTCTGTCGTGAGCAGGAGCATCAGTCGATTTTTTTAATTCCACCTGAATCGGGTGATAACGAACAACAGGCAGTGCAGATGCGTTTCGGTGCAGAGCTGGAATGGGCAGGGCAGCCAGCGAAGGTTTTGATGTTTTATTACCGGAATGATCTTCCTGCACAGGCTTACACAACGGTTTCTCCGACCTGACAAGGAAAGAACTATGTTCCAGTGTGAAATACCGATTGCTGTTACTACCTTGGACAAGAAGGAACTTCTCCCCGCGGGGACTCTCCTGACTGAACAGGTCGCTGCAGATGTTGCTGCACTCGGTTGTTTAAAGCCTCGCGAAGAGTGCGAACTTCTCGAATATGGAACTGTTCGTGACGATTTGAAACGTTTCCTGGCAATTCCTCCCTACCTGGATATCTTTTCCGATCAGAAGCTGGTAGATGAACTCCTTGTCCAAATGCAAAGCGTACGCTTGCCTCTGCCTCTGTTGAAAGCTCTTGATTATTTCCGTCAACATGATTTTCATACCTATCGGCATATCCTGATGGTTTTTAACTTGTCGTCGATGTTGGTCAGCGGTCTCGAGGATGGTCGGCAAAAAGGTGAAGCGGATTTTATGGCTGGTCCAAGTCACGATTTCGGTAAAATAACGGTGCCACTGCATATCCTGAAAAAAGCCGGACCACTGACCGTACAAGAAAAGCAGATTCTCAAATATCATCCTCTGACTGGTTACATCCTGCTTGCCTATTATCTTGGCGATCATCGTCATCCTGCCGTACTGGTGGCACGTGATCATCATGAACGTCGTGACGGTAGTGGCTACCCTCGCGGGATCACCGAAATTGACCCGGTCGTGGAGATGGTTGCAGCCTGTGATGTCTACGATGCTCTTCTCTCGCCTCGGCCCTATCGACCATTGTCCTACGATAACCGTTCTGCTCTGGAGGAAATGACCAAAATGGCGCAGGATGGTACCTTGGGTTGGCCGTGCGTTGAAGCATTGGTTGCTTGTAACCGTCATGGACGTCCCAATGTTGATCAGGTCGTTGTGTCGCTGGATGTTCGCGGGACGCAACCGATTGGTAACTGCTACGGCATGCTGGTTGATGAAGAGAACAACCCCGTTTCTCAGCGAGAGTTGAAATCGTTGTAAACTTCCGGTTAGAATACCTCTGTAACTTCTCTCATATCACATCCACAATTTCATAAGATTAAAGGTGTTATAATGACCTTCTTCGTCCGCATCCTCCTTCTGACTGTGGTTGCAGTCTGCTATTTGGCTACTTACACTAGCGCTGCGCCCATTGTACTTTTTGACGAATCTCACGCTCAGCAATTTGTCATCGATAAAAGCGGTCCTCTGGACCTCTCCGAGCTGGCGGCGCTTTACCAGGACAACGGTTTTAATGTTTTAAGCCATGCTGATGGCTTGACCAAAGAGACCTTGGGCTCGGTTGATGTATTGGTTATCTCCGGTCCATTTCTGCCTCTTTCAGAGAGTGAACTTGACGCTGTGATTGAATTTATCAATGCTGGTGGTGGGTTGGCGATCATGTTGCACATTGCGCCGCCTGTTCGCGATCTATTACATCGTCTGGACGTCGATTACACCAATGGGACCCTGCGTGAAACGAGTCAGACGATTGACGGCAATCCACTTAATTTTAAAATCAGCATTATGGCTGACCACCCGGTAACGGCAGGGCTGAATGGTTTTTCCATTTACGGCGCGTGGGCTTTGCGTGGGACTGCACCGCACGCCACGATTATTGCTGCGACCAGTCAATATGGCTGGGTCGATCTGAATCGTGATAACCAGCTTACAGAAGTGGATGCGATGCAGACGTTCGGTGTCATGGTCGCCGGAGAAACAGGGCAGGGCCGTTACGTTGTGCTTGGTGACGATGCTGTCTTTCAGAACCGTTTTCTTGATGAAGCTAATCGTCAGCTGGCTCTTAAATTAGTCAACTGGCTTGGTCACAGATAAAATTTGCTCGTTTCCAAATCGAAAACTACACTTGTGTCCATCCGGAGTTTCCGGACGGACGCTAGCTAAGGCCGTCAGTTGGTTGAATCTTAGATGGTCGAAATTTAAAAAGGCAGCCGATCAGGGCTACCTTTTTTTATCTGTGATGTGTCATCAACTTCAGTTGCTGAGCCAGGCGGATAGTTCGCTGCGAGTTGCTTCAGCATCTCCCGTGTTGAGTTCAATCAGCTTACGCAGGTGAGTCAGGGTCTCCAGATTCTCGCTGATAAACTTGAAGCCGTAACGGTTTTCTTCAGTGTGTACCAGCTCGGCTTGAAATTCCAGAGATATTGGCGTCCCTGGCAGAGAGATGCAGAGTTTGCATTCGGTACCAAGGGAAACAGGGAGCGGAGAGTTGGTGCCGACCATAGCTCCTTTCATCGCCACATCAAGGAGTTCGCCTGTCCAAGTCTCCTGGCCGGAATTAAGGGTGACTTCAGCTTCAAAAGGGATTCTGCGGAAATGGCGGTTATTCATCACTCCTCTCTTTCGTCAATGACCGTTGGTGAGCGTTGTAATGCTACCGGAATTTTAACGTAGAATGACGATGAGGCAAGTGACAGATCAGCTAGACTTTGTTTCTCACTCTTCTGATAATCCGAAATCAAGCTCACATCGTTCGAAAAAGTTGCGAATCAACCGATAGGTGATCCCCCACAAAAGAGGCTGGTGCGGTTCCAGCAATTCAACCACAGGGTGAGAACGGTCCTCTCCGCTATAGAAAAAATCCCTCTGCTGGTGGCGCTCAGGCTCCAGCAGCTTTGCGAGCGGACACCAGAAGGTTGTCGCAACTTCGTGGTTTGGTTG
>DAOWJU010000040.1 GCA_030640215.1 Desulfuromonadales bacterium | reverse complement strand
TTGTTTAATGATATGTTTGTTTAACGAAATAGTCTGATTAATGAAACGTGGCATTTCACTTCTCCTGATGCTCACCCTGTTCTGGTGTGCAACTCCTGCGCTGGCATCCGATGCCACTATCTCCACGTTATGGCCTTTTTTAGATTATCGTGCTTCTGAATCCGCTGACTACCAGAATACTCATCTGCTTGGCCCTTTTATTAAGTACGAAACTAAAGGTTTTGAAACGGAATATGCCCTGAGACCGCTTTTTTACCGGGCCGTTGATGACGAAGGCATTTCTCAAACAGAAGTTCTATACCCCTTTTTTGGTCATAAAAGAGAGAAGGATGCCTCCAGTTTTCATGTATTCCATCTGCTGAATTACGATTTTGGCGAGCCTGAGTCGGGTAGCCGCAAGCGCTCCTATCTCTTCCCTTTCTTCTTTTATGGTGAAGAAGATCAGGGTACTTATGTGGCTTTTTTCCCAGTTGGCGGTACTCTCTACAACTGGTTTGGTAAAGACCGAATCTCTTTTACTCTATTCCCTCTCTACAGTCGTACGGAGCGCAAAAAGCAGCGGATAGATAATGTCCTATGGCCATTCTTCGCAAAAATATCTGGTGAGAATGAATCAGGTTACAAGTTCTGGCCGATTTATGGTTCAAGCAGGAAGGAGGGCGTCTACAGGAAGAAGTTTTTTCTCTGGCCGATCTTTTTCTCGGAGTCTTTGAAGCTTGATAGCGACAACCCGAAGGAGATCAGGGCTGCCTGGCCTTTATATATCAGCAAAGAGTCACCGGAGAAAACTTCCCGGACTGTTCTCTGGCCTTTTTTTTCCTACACAGAAGACCGCGTCAAGGAGTCTCAGTCGTGGAACGCTCCCTGGCCGTTAGTTCGCGTGACCAAGGGAGAAAAATACCATGGATTGAAGCTACTGCCATTCTACTCAGATGAAACCATGGATGTTAAGAGGGAGAGATGGTACATTTGGCCGATATATAAAATTGAGGAGATGAATTCTGAACTGATTGAACGTCGTCGTGATCGTATCCTCTTTTTCCTCTTTCAGCATTTGAGAGAGGAAAAGCTTGAGACTGGTGCTTCTCTGCATCGTGTCGATCTCTGGCCTCTCTTTGGGTATAAGCGGACAAACGGCGTGAGCCATCTGCACATTCTTGCGCTGCTTGAGACTTTTTTCCCTGGTAACGAAGGGATTGAACGTTCGTGGGCACCGCTGTGGCGTATTTACCAACAGAAATGGGATCAACAGGGCAATAATGTCGTCAGTTTACTCTGGAATCTTTACTGGTTCGAGAGACAAGGCGAAAAAGTTGCCTGGGAGCTCTTTCCGCTTTTTGATTATCGCAAAGAGTCAACCCACGAGACAGACTTTCGTTTTTTAAAAGGATTGGTCCGTTATCGTAACGATGAGAGTGGCAAACAGCTCAACCTCTTCTATTTGCCTTGGGGTTTGCACTGGGGTCAGCCAGTGCCTGATCAGATGTGAGATAAGTAGCTTATGCGTTTTATCATGATCATAGTAAATAAGTTGCTTGCTGTTGCTCAGTGCGTCGGTGAGATGCTCTCGCTGCTGAGTGAGACCGTCTATTACTTTAAAGAAGCCCCCCGCAACTTGAACAGTATCTTTCGGCAAATGAGCATTGTCGGCATTGGCACTCTGCCGATTGCTATGCTGGTGGCTCTTTTTGTTGGTATGGTGCTTTCCGTGCAAACGGGCTCTGAGCTGGCTCTCTATGGCACACAGGAGGCTATTGGTGCGATCGTCGGTCTGTCGATGGTTAAAGAGCTCGGACCTGTTATGACTAGTCTCCTGGTCGCTGGTCGGGTTGGCTCTTCGATGGCAGCTGAGATAGGCGCTATGCAGGTCTATGAAGAAATCGATGCGCTAAAAACGCTGGAGATCAGCCCAGTTCGCTACCTGGCCATGCCGAGGCTGATTGCCTGCCTTCTCTCTGTCCCGGCCCTGGTCGCTTTTTCAATGGTTATAGGGATCATCGGAGGTGGTGTCGTTGCAGACATCAACCCGAAGATTAATGTCCCCTTCACTGTTTACTATGACAATATGATCCGCGCTATGGGCTATCAGGAAATTTTTAAAGGCCTTTTAAAGGCCACGGTTTTTGGTGGCATTATCGCTCATGTCGGCTGTTATGTCGGTTTCAAAACAAGCGGTGGCGCGCGGGGCATCGGCGAATCAACGACACGATCTGTCGTGCTCTCTTTTTTGCTGATCATGATCGCTAATTATCTCTTAACCCGTTTTATGATCTAAGGTTTTATTTTGACCTGTTCTGACAACAATTCGAAAGATGGGCATTTCCTGGGCAACTTCCTGGCCAAGCTTGCCCGCGGCTTTTCACCGTCTGTCATGGATGGAGAGAGCTGTCAGATTGGTTATGAGGGCTCGGATGGTGTGAGTATCCACATCGAGAATCTCAACAAATCTTTCGGTGAGCATCATGTCCTTAAGGATATCAACCTGGTTATTAAACCGGGTGAGACTTTCTCGATCATAGGCCCCTCCGGTACAGGCAAGAGTCTGTTACTCAAACATATTGTCAAGTTGGAAAGCGCTGACAGCGGCAGGATTCTTATTAACGATCATGATATTAGCGAGTCAGAGCCGCCTGATGAAAACCGTAGCTTTCGTTACAGCATGGTCTTCCAGTCGTCGGCGCTCTTCAACTCCTTGACAGTTGGCGAAAATGTTGGTCTCTGGCTGCGTGAAAAACGCATCTGCGGTGAGGTTCGCATCCGGCGTATTATCCATGAAAAACTTCAACTGGTGGGACTTGCCGGTAAAGAGGAGTCGCTCACTTCGGAGCTTTCCGGTGGTATGAGGAAGCGGGTGGCGATTGCCCGTTCTCTGGCAATGAATCCTGATTTGATCCTTTATGATGAACCGACAGCAGAGTTGGACCCGGTGACCTCCGATGAGCTGGCGCGGGTCATTAATTCTTTAAAGGAAAAGGTCAATCTGACAACAATCATTGTCAGCCACGACCTCAATTTTGCGCTCTATCTCTCAGATCGTGTGGCGATGATGCATGATGGCGAAATCATTGCAA
Source organism: Desulfuromonadales bacterium (assembly GCA_030640215.1). Taxonomy (GTDB): domain Bacteria; phylum Desulfobacterota; class Desulfuromonadia; order Desulfuromonadales; family BM103; genus M0040. Next base: position 9,122 of record DAOWJU010000040.1, on the reverse strand, counting down.
TCGGCACCCCTGAAGAGATCAAGAAGAGCCAGAATCCAATTGTGCGAAATTTTATCTATACAACGACCAAAGGCATTAAAGGCGAAGGTGAATAGTATGACAATATCAGTCGAACAGAAGGTCGGGCTGTTTTTCCTGGCAGCTCTGATCTTGCTGGCTGTAATGATTGAGCTCGTCGAGGACTGGCGTCCTTTTGAAGATCAGTATAAATACTTCGCTCATTTCAACTCCGCCGTAGGCTTGAAAGTTGGTGATCCAGTCCGGATCGCTGGTGTAAATACTGGAAAGATCCAAAAAATCAGCATCGCAGAGAATCAGGTCCGCGTCGATTTTTATGTAAACCGCGAAGACAGCGTCCGTGAAGACACACTGGCGCAGATTCGGCAGACCAATATGCTGGGCGGGGTTCTTCTCGGTCTTGATTTCGGAACTCCAGAGAGCAATGTCCTGGCTCCTGGTAATCAGGTTCGTACGGAGGATCCGACTAACCTTGATCAGTTGATTACTAATATTGATCGAAACCAGGATCGTGTTCTACGGCCGCTTGGCGACATGATCGAAGATAGTCGAGAACCTCTCACAGAGACGGTCAACCGCCTCGAAAGTATTGTCACCAAGATTGATAAAGGGGAGGGTACTCTGGGAAGACTGGTCAATAATCCGGCTCTGTATGATGAGTTGACAGCAATGTCTGTGCGCCTCAACCTGCTGCTGGCAAGACTCGAGAGTGGTGAAGGCACCCTCGGTAAATTGATGGATGACCCGGCTTTGTACGACAATCTTAATCACACCATGGTCAATCTCGCCGATCTTACCGATCAGATCAAGTCTGGCAAGGGGACTCTGGGCAAGCTGCTGGACGATGATCGTCTCTACGAGGAGACGGCACAGACCGTTGCCAACCTCAACGAAATCACCGACAAGATCAATCAGGGCGATGGTTCGCTTGGTAAGTTGCTGAATGATGATGTTCTCTATGACAATGTTCGCGACAGTATGGCAAGGATCAACAGCATCGCGAGTAAAATTGATGATGGACAAGGGACTTTGGGTCGTTTGGTTAATGAAGACGATCTTTATCGTGATGCCAAAACCACCCTGCACAAGGTAGAAAAGTCTGTTGATGGCATCAGTGATACAGGCCCACTTTCTGCTCTTGGGGTTGTCCTGGGTACACTTTTTTAAGGAATATTCGCAAGATATAGATTTTTTTCACACTTTTTGCATACCACTATAAATTAGGGGCATTTACACCCTTTGTTAGCCTTTTCACGGATAAAGTACCAATATCCACACTGCATCGGAATGTGCGAAGTCCGTTGCTGGCTTCACTTCTCTGGGTCTGGGGGGACTTTGTGAAGCGTTTTTGCATCTTGAGCATATTTCTTCTGAGTGGTTGGCTCGGGATTCCTTCCGCAGTTGATGCTGCCGAAGAACGCCTGATTGCTGTCATCATGGCAAACTCCCAACAGCGCTATAAAGACATCCACGCTGTTTTTGTTGAAAATTCAAAGGCGTTCTGCGGGGACTCCTGCAAAATCTACGTACAAACTCCCAACGCTGATATCATGTCACTACGTAACAGCGTCAGAAAAGCAGTCGCACTTGGAGCTGATCTGATTGTGACTTACGGGCCTTCAGCAACTCTGGCAGCAAAAACTGAAAACCCTTCGATACCAACTCTTTTCGCCGACGTATACGATCCTGTTAAACTAAAATTAGTCTCAGCCAAGAGCAATACTGGCCGCAACATGACCGGAATCCGTGGTGACGCACCGGTTCAGGCGCTCTTCAAATTCTTTGTTGAGGCAACGAAGCCCGATGAGTTGATTGTTCTATATGACAAGAAAAGCCCTGAAGGGAACTTGCAAAAAACAGTTTTGCTGAAAGCTGGCAAAAAGAGGGGGGTTGCAGTGACTCCTCTGGCCGTAGTAAAGCCGGAAGATCATATCGCTCTTCTTGAATCGATTCCTGCCAATGCTGATGGTCTTTTTCTGGCTTGTAGTGAACATGCGGATTCCCAACTCAGTCAAGTTCTAGCCTTTGCTGCCAATCGTCGGTTACCTGTCATTACCATGCGTGCCGGAGCGGCTGAGGCCGGTGCTTTTATGGTCCTGGAATCGAGTGATGTGGAACAGGGCGAGAAACTGGCGGAGATGGCTGGGCAGGTACTTTCTGGCAAAAAAATTGCTGACATACCCATGAAGAAGCCACACAACGTAGCCTTTGTTGTTAATCTGAAAGTCGCCAAAGAGTATGGTATCAATGTACCGTTTCAGACCCTGTCTGTCGCCTCCCGAATTGTCCGATAGTCTTCTCAGATTGAACCTATCAATAAAGCGACAAGAATCCCTCTGTTTCTGGTGAAATTGCCATTGACAATTCTTAACCTACCCTGATTAAATACAGCCGTGTTAACGAGGCGCAAAACATAAAACCGCTGGTGGCGAAAAAAATGAATCCCTCGGTCTAAAGAGCTGAATGAGCAACTCGGTCAACATAACCCTAACGTACTAGAATCTCTCTCAGCTCTTGGCAAAAACCTGTCCTGAACTCTATGATTAACACAGGGGCTCAGTCTGAAACGGGACCCCTTCTTTTTTAGAACCTGATTTTTCTCTATAGGGGAGTGCTATGCAGGTCGCCTTTGACAAGCTGTCTGACGTCTTGCACTGCTGCCCTCATTTCGATCGTCTTCTTACCCTCTGTGCAACAAAAGATGCTTATCTGGTTGGCGGTGCCATCCGTGATGGGTTGATCGGTCGCCCGGTCGCTGACCTTGATATGGTCTCTGCCTCTGATCCAACTCCGATAGCAAAGCTCTTCGCCAGGCAGATCGGTGGCCACTGGTTCTGGTTGGACAAAGAAAGGCTACAGAGCCGTGTGGTTGTCCATCAAGGCGGCGATGGCTTGCATTACGATTTTGCCCTGTTTCGTGCTCCGGATCTTGAGAGCGATCTTCTGGACCGGGATTTTACGATTAATGCGCTGGCTTTGCCTTTGTCGGGGGATCAGTCAGGTGCAACCCTGGTTGATCCATGCTGTGGTCTGAAGGATTTGCAGCAGGGTTCGCTACGCATGGTTGGCAAAAATTCTTTCGCCGACGATCCATTGCGGATTATTAAGGGGGTGCGACACGCAACTTCTCTGGGCTTGAAAATCGAGGCTGCAACTCAAAGGACTATGCAGACAGAAGTTGAAGGCCTGGACAGTGTTGCCCCGGAGCGGATTCGTCTGGAGATATGGAAGACGCTTGCGAGTGAGTATGTAGAACGAGGTCTTCAGTTGCTTCGTGAAGTCGGGGCAGGGGAGAAGTTATTTGGTAGCAGCTTTGTCAGTCTGATTGAAAAATTAAAGGTTCAACCTGCAAGTCACCGTGATGTATGGCATCAACTTGGCCAAGGTTATTCAATTTTTAACGATTGCTTGGCTCAAGAGGTTGAGCAAGGTCTCAGCAATGAAACCTTGCTGATCTGGACTCTTCTGCTGGCGTCGATTGATCGTGACTTACCGATCCATCTTGCTGAGAAGTGGCGTCTCAGTCGTAAAGCAAGAGCAAACATCGTCGCTATCACAGGCTTGGATCAGAATGCACTGAACGAATTTGCTACTATTGCCCGTAACGAAAGAGCACTCTCGTGGTGGGCAGACGGTTATCGAATTGACCCGAAGCTCCTTCTGCTGGCAATTGCCGTAGCATGTTCGCCAGATATAACGTTTACTTTAGAGGATATTCAAACATGGGTACCTCTTGTCGCTCGTCTCAATGATCAACGCCTCAATGACCTGGTCGATGGTCACTGGCTACGCAAAGAACTACTCTTAAAGGATGGCCCGGAGATGACAAAAGCTTTACAACGACTGAGAAATGCAGAAATTATTGGCCAAGTCAGCAGTCAGAAAGAGGCCAGAATGTTTCTTCGCCAATACTATCAGAATAGGGATTGACTGCTAAATTTCGACACCCTATAATCACGTCCTGTTCGCGGGAATAACTCAGTGGTAGAGTGTCAGCTTCCCAAGCTGAAGGTCGCGGGTTCAAATCCCGTTTCCCGCTCCAATAATAACAAAGGGTTAGGCTGGTTGGTCTGGCCCTTTATACCCATCAAGAAAGGTTATCCAGAATGTTCGAGAAGGTACAAATTGCCCCCCCCGATCCGATTCTTGGTTTGACCGAGTTGTTCAAAGCGGACCCCAACCCTGATAAAATTAATCTTTCTGTTGGCGTTTATCAAGATTCCACTGGAAAGACGCCGGTTCTGGGTACTGTGAAAAAGGCTGAGAAACTGATCCTTGAACAGGAAAGCTCTAAAGGCTACCTGCCAATGACCGGCGATCCGGCCTACTGCGCTCAAGTCCAGGAGCTGCTGTTCGGTGAAGGGCACGAAATCATCACCACCAAACGCGCTGCGACCGCTCAATGTCCTGGTGGTACTGGGGCACTGCGGGTTGCCGGTGACTATCTGCACACCGTGCACCCTGAGGCAAAGCTATGGCTGAGTAACCCGACCTGGGCCAATCACAACACCATCTTTGCCGCAGCCGGTCTGACTTGTGAAAAGTACGACTATCGTGATCCCGCTACCAACGGACTTGACTTTGAAGCCATGTGCGCTTCAATCAAAAAGATTCCGAAAGGGGATGTGATCCTTCTGCACGGCTGCTGTCACAATCCGACCGGTATCGATCCCACCGTTGAACAATGGGCTCTGATCGGCGATCTGCTGTCTGAACAAGGTGTGTTGCCTCTCGTCGATTTTGCTTATCAAGGCTTGGCAGACGGCGTTGAAGAAGACCGTGCCGGTTTGCTGGAGTTAACCAAAAAAGTAAAGCAGATGCTGGTTTGTTCGAGCTTCTCGAAAAACTTCGGCCTTTACCGTGAAAGAACCGGAGCGCTGACTGTCGTTGCTGATAGTAATGAGCAGGCCGCAACGGTCATGAGCCAGGTCAAGCTGAGAATCCGCTATAACTATTCAAATCCTCCTTCACATGGCGGCCAGATCGTTGCAATCGTGCTGGGTGATAAGGGACTAAGGACTCAGTGGAATGAAGAGGTCGCTGACATCCGTAACCGAATTAACGAGATGCGCCATCTGTTCGTCAAGACTCTCAAAGAGAAGGGCGTTGAGCAAGATTTCTCGTCGATCATTGATCAGCGCGGTATGTTCAGCTTCTCCGGTCTGACCAAGGATCAGGTTGATCAACTGCGTGAGAAGTACTCTATCTATATCGTTGGCTCCGGCCGAATCAATGTTGCAGGAATGACGCCTGACAATATGGATCGCCTCTGCGATGCAATTAAATCTGTTCTTTGATTATTTCGTATGATTGATTGAAAGTGCCTGTCGTAATTATGCGTCAGGCGCTTTTATTGAATCCACCTCAGTTGAGAATCTGGTCCTTTTTCACTTGCGGGATTAACTCTGTGGTAAAGAGTCAGTTTCCCAAGCTGAAGGTCGCGGGTTCAAATCCCGTTTCCCGCTCCAATAATAACGAGAGGTCAGGCTATTGCCTGGCCTCTTTTTTTCACCTCCGTGTCTTGCGAGCAAGCTTTCAAATGGGTTATGAACGCCCCTATGATTGACCCCTAATGGCCTGAAGTGCATACTGATATCGAAGGGGGTGTTGTGAAACAATTAGTACCCTTGTTTTTTACTGTGCTGTTGACTGGATGTCTTGCTCCCACTGCAGAGCAGTCTCTGCAAATGAACCTGGATACCCAGGCTGTTGATCACGCTTATGCTTTATGTAAAAGCACGGTGGACTCGACTCCTGAAGCAATGAGACTAGGTGAATATTTTGTGTTGGGTAAGAATAAGGAAGATCATTATTTAGCAAAGATAACTGATGAGAACTACGCAACAGACGAACAGATATCAGATATATACAACTATCAGGATAATTTAAGAGTTTGTCGTGACAAAGCTGTTGAGGATTTGCAGGTTTTTAATGTCGACTATGCACTACTTGTGTCAGATTACTTAAGTAAAGATGACGAAATAACAGCCGATGTTATAAGTAAAAAAATAACTATTGGAGAAGCGAACAGGAAAGTTACGGAGTCAGAATATCAATTCTCTCTTAAAGAGTATGACTTAAAAAATACAACCAATCAGGCAGAGTAGGCTATGGCGAAGAATTAACCGAGCCGCCCTCAGATCACGCCTTTACTATCAAGATCCTTGACGACCGTTTTTACAAAATCCTTCAGCAGTTTCTGTAGATTACCGTCAATAACAGTTTCCAGCTGTGCTGACCAGATCATATCTTTGGTCTTAGTGTCGTAGAGATTAGCTTCGACCGTGACGATTTCAAATTGTGTGATGGTCGCGGGCTCGTAGATTACTTCACGACGTTGATTGTAGTAGCTGCCGTAATTACGGTAATAGGGACGCTCGTAGTAGCGACCGCCATCGTAGGTCGTGATCCGCCCCGGGTTGACCACTTGCTCAGTACGCTTGCCGGTCGCATGAACCATAAGAACCGAGTCGGCACCATTGGCCTTGATGTTTTGGGCAATCTTGAATTCATCGATCTCTTTGCTCGTGGGCATGTCCTTGTAGCTGGAGAGACCAGTCACCCCATAATCAGCCAGTTGCTGGTTGAAATCGTCTTCGAATATCCGGCGGTGAGTCTCCTGGCTGGCGATACCGACGATGTAGACTTTTTCGACCCTGTTATTGTAGTCCGGGTTCTTCCAGGCTCCACTGAGAGTTGTTGATGAACAGCCTGTCAACAGCACCCCGGCGAAAATCAGGATGGTCCAGAATTGAATTGCTCTCATTGTATCGTCCTCCTCCACATTAATTCATATTTTATCTGTCGCATCATAATGGAAAAGGGCCTGATCGGCAATCTTCAGTTTGCATTTCTTGATGCAGAACATGTGAATTTGCTCTCTTACATGGGGATCTCTGATTTGTCTGTTATAATAAGCATGTTTAAATCCTAAACATTTTGTACGGATAACGTCTCTACTCTTACCCGAAAAGGGTCACTCATATGAAGCATATCATTGTCTCATTACTGCTGGTCTTGTTATCGGCTTCACCTGGAATGGCTGTTAACCTGCGTATGATGACTGGTCCTGAACAAGGCACTTATTATCAAGTCGGTCAGGAAATTGCTGAACATACCGAGGAGGTCGGGCTGCATCTGGAGATTATTCCGACTGAGGGTTCCTGGGCCAATATTGTCGGCTTGTTCAACAATGATGCTGAGTTCGCTATCTTTCAGCTTGATGCTTTTCTGCAAGCAGAAAAAAACCTCTACAAGAACAAAGCTGAAGATATTCACGATGAGATCAAGGTGGTTATGCCACTCTATAATGAGGAGATCCATGTCATTAAGGCAAAGGGGCGAGAGCTTGATTTCGCTACTGAAGAGCGCTTTGTCGTCGGCTGCGGTCGTGAGAATAGCGGTTCTTGCCTGAGCGCCGGTGTGATCGCCGATTTTTATGGCAAACGGTTTCGCTATGTCTATGATGACTACGAGAACGCACTGGACGATCTCAGGGCAGGCAAGCTTGATCTCGTCATCCTAACGGCCGGTAAACCGTACGGTCTTCTGGTTGACCAGGTCGGTCTCGGCCTGGTTTCATTGCCACGTTCGCGTAAAGCAGTCGATATCTATCTGTACACTGAAATTACCGCGGACGATTACCCTTGGCTGGAACAACCGGTCGAAACCTACGCTGTCCGTTCCGTTTTGGCGACTATGATTCAGGAGCAGGAAGGGTTGGCCAATGATCTGGTCGGGACGCTTCATTTCGCAATTCAGGTCAATCAGGATAAATTGAAAAAGCATGGTCACCCCAAATGGCAGGATGTTTTTTTTGCTGGACATATTAGGGATGCCGGGCATGTGGGGGCGTTGCAGTCTCTTGGTGTTTGCAATTTTATGAAACGCTACGGCCACCGCTGTACTGATATGGTCTCAGATAAGTAACGCTCACTCCCAAAAGTACCGTGCTCCTCGCATGATATCCCTCACACTACAAGCAGCTTTTGCCTCCTTCTTCCAGTCTGTAATTTTGACTGAGACTTGACGGCAATTATTGTTTTTGTATAGTTCTAACTACTTACAGACACATCAACAGACGATCTCAATGAACAGTTTGCTAGTTGCTGATTTCTAAATATATCAGGAGGCAATATGAATACTGAAAAGCATTACTTCTCTATCTGTGTGATGGCCTTATACCTCGTGGTGGCACCCTGCTTTGTCACAGCAACTGCCCATGCCGTTGATGCTGACCAGCTGCTCTTAAGTATGGCAAAAAAAGTTGCTGAAACGAAGCAATACAGTGTCTCTATGCACATGGGGTACGACGTTGTGCAGGAGTCCGGGCAAAAAATCGAGTTCAGCGAAATACGTAAAATAATCATCGACCGACCGAACTATATGCGGGTTGATTCGGAGCAGAGTGATGGCGATATAAGCCAGTTTATATTCGATGGTAAGGCGATTACACTCTTTAGCGCGACGGAGAACGTTTATGCACAAACAGATCTTCCCGGTGATCTGGATTCAGCAATTCGCTACGCTGTCAGTAAAATGGGTGTCCGTGTGCCATTGGCCCGGTTGCTGACAACGACCTTCCCGGCAGATCTAGAAAAACTGACTGTTGACGTTGACTATGTCGAGCACAACACCTTGGGCGCGACACCAACGGATCACATTGCCGGTCAATCGCAAGATGTCGACTTTCAGGTCTGGATTGCAGCAAATTTGTTACCCCGACGTATCGTAATGACCTACAAAAATGCACCGGGTCAGCCACAGTTCTGGGCCGAGTTTTCAGATTGGAACCTGAAGCCAAAGATCTCGGCTAAGGCCTTTGCTTTTACGCCACCAAAAGGTGCTGAAAAGATCCTCTCCTTGCTTCCAGCTATCAAGGCGGAAGCAGTGAGTAAAAAACAGGGAGGTTCATAATGCTGAATTTGAAGTCAAACACCCTCATTTATGGTGCCCTTTTGTGTGCTTTTGTTCTCTTTGTTGCTGACTTTGCCGAAGCCCGTGGCCGCGGTGGTGGCGGCCGTGGTGGCGGTGGCAGGTCCTTTTCACGATCAGGACCAGCGAGTGGCGGAGGCTTCTCCAGCCGCGCTCGTACTCAGCCATCA
>DAOWJU010000037.1 GCA_030640215.1 Desulfuromonadales bacterium | reverse complement strand
GTAACAACTGTCACACCCAGACAGTACGACCTCTGGTCCCGGAAGTTCTGCGCTACGGAGACTACTCCAAATCGGGCGACTTTGTTTACGACCGCCCCTTCCTGTGGGGTTCAAAACGCACCGGTCCCGATCTGGCCCGCCTCGGCGGCAAATATCCGGACGCTTGGCACTACAAGCATATGGAATCACCACGTTCCATGGTGCCGAAAACCAATATGCCTGATTATGGCTGGTTTTCAGATAATCTGCTTGATCCACAAATGATCCAGCGCAAGATGGAGACCCTTGGTTTCCCCTTCACGGCAGAAGAGATCAAGGCTCTTGAAGGTAAAAACGAGATGGACGCCATGGTTGCCTATCTGCAAAAGCTTGGCTCGGATATCCCCTGGCGGGACGCTGCAGAGACCACCATCGTTGGTGACCTGGTGAATCCTTACGCAGATGCCAGTCAGGAGACCATCTCCAGTTGGGCACCGATTTTCGCAGAGAACTGTGCGGCCTGTCATGGCTCGAACATGGAAGGCGAGATCGGTCCAGAATTAATTGGTGACGATTATGACGATGAAATTCTCTTCACCATCATCTACACCGGCATTACTGACGGCGGTATGCCAAGCTTCTCGAATCTCGGTACGGATAAAGTTTGGAAGTTGACCAATTACATCCGGACATACAAAGCCGACGGGAGTCAATAAGCTATGGATCTGGCTTCTATCGTCTACCTTGGCATGACCTTCGGCCTGTTTGTGATCTTTGCCATGATCGTAGTGCGTACCTACAGCAAAAAACGCAAGAACGAAGGGGAAGTTGCCAAATATCGCATGCTGGATGATGATTAATTTTTTGTCGTAGTGACTTTTGCCTAAAGGATATTCACATGAGTACAACTGACCCTCATCACGAAGAACATGCAGACGGCATTGTCGAAGATCGTGAGCAAGCCCCACCGATCTACTTCACCGTGCTCTTTTATGGCCTGATTATCTGGGCGGTGGCTTTCATGTCATTCTACCTGCTCTCCGGCTGGAGTTCAGATGCGGAGTTTCAGGAGAAGATGGCAGCCCACAAAGGTGAGCCTCTGACAGAGCAACCGGCTGCGACAGCAACGCCTGCTACCGCTACTTCTACTCCAGCTCCGGCAGCAACCGCTGCGACAGAGATGAGTGGCAAAGAGCTGTTTGCGAAACATTGCGCTGGCTGCCATGGAGCAGAGGGCAAGGGCGCTTTCGGCCCGGACCTGTCCGCTGATTATCAGTATGGCAAGACAGAGATGGCCACAGAGGAAAGTATCACTTCCGGTCGTCCGGGCAATATGCCGGCCTTTGACAAGAAGCTTTCTCCTGAAGAGATAAAGTCTGTAACCGACTTCATATTGAACCTTTGAGTTTTGCTTTTAGGGACTGTCCCCGCAGTTAAGGGGGCTGTCCCTGTCTTTGACCTTAAATCATCTCTTATGCTGTTCAACCCCAGGCTTTGACTATAAATTATGCATTACGCTGTTCAACCCCGGGGACAGTCCCGTGAGAAACCGGGACAGTCCCCTCGTCCACCTTCCCTCCTCTCGCCATGGCGCCGCCGTTGCCAATGGGGCACAACCTTGCTGTTACTGCTGACCCCCTGGTTTCACAGCAATGGCAACAGCCTGCTTCGCATTGACATCCCTGGCCTTACGCTGTTTTTTTTCGGCCAGACAGTCCGCATTGAAGAGCTCTATCTGGTCCTTCTCTTCAGCTTAGCCCTGACCTTCGGCTTTCTCCTGATCACCATGCTGCTGGGCCGGGTCTGGTGTGGCTGGCTCTGTCCACAAACGACCTTAACGGATCTGGCGGAGTGGTTCGCAGCACGCCTGGGATTACACGGCAAGAAACAATCGAGTAAGCAAGGCATCACACAGAAGGCTATACTGCAACTCTTCTACCTGCTTCTGGCGTTTCTCGTTTCCGCCAACCTGCTCTGGTATTTTATTGAGCCGCTGAACTTTTTTTCCAAACTGCTCTCGGGGCAGTTGCATTATGCGACCTGGATCTGTCTCGTACTGGTGACTTCGATCATTTACCTCGACCTGGCTCTGCTCCGCCGTCTGGTGTGCAAAGACTTCTGCCCCTATGGCCGATTCCAGACCGTTCTTGCCGACCAGTCGACCCTGACCCTGAATTTGCCTCCAGCTGAGCTGAACCGCTGCATCGAATGTGGTTCCTGTGTACGGGTCTGTCCAATGCAGATAGATATCCGCAGTGGTTATCAGGTAGAATGCATCAACTGTGGGCGTTGCCTGGATGCCTGCCGCCAAGTCATGGCCAAACGCAATCAACCAGGCTTGATCAGTTACACTTTTGGCACATCTGACAAAGGCGCTAAGGCTCTGCTCAACCTGCGCACCTTGCTCTTGAGCACAGGAACGCTGACGTTAATTGTCATGCTCATTTTTGCCGCTTATCAACGACCAACCGCCTCTTTGAAGATTGCCCTCTCACATTCAGTGGCAAGCCGAACCCTCAAAGATGGCAACCGCGCGACATTCTTTAATGCCTGGGTGAATAATCGCAGCAGCACCAGGGCCCGCTACCACATCGAAGCCAGACAGGCAGAGGATGGCAGCCCATTGGCATTAAAAGGACAAATCAACCAGCTTGAACTGGAGGCTGGTGAGAACCTGCGTATCGATTTTGTTTTGGTGACAGCTGTTCCAAAGTCCAAGGTAGAGATAGAATTCATTCTGCTGGATCAGAATGATGTCGAACTGGCGATTGCCGAAGCACATATTAAATAGTTTTCGTCCGGAAACGGCCCTTTTCCGCAATCTCTGCGTCAATCTGCACATTTGATTGTGCGGCGTAAAGTACTACGCCTCCGCTCAAATGATTGATTTCCTTGACCTTGCGAAAAATTGCTCGTTTCCAAATCGAAAACTGCACATGTGCTCATCCGGAGTTTCCGGATGGACACTAAGTAGACAAGGGAAAAGAAGAATGGCTGCAAAGAAAAATATCTACCCCATCCTGATTCTGGTGCTGATCGGCAGTTTTCTCTGCTTTTCAGTCTGGTCAGCGATGCGGGCTGCCGACTTGGGACCACAGGTAACCGATGCTGACTACTACAGCAAAGGCTTGAGATACAGCTCAACAATGCTAGAGAAACGAGCGGCAAGCGTGCTTGGCTGGAAAGTTTCTACCAGACTGATCGGGCGCACTCTGGAATTTCAGCTGAACGACAAAGAGGGGCAACCTGTCAGATCAGCTAAAGGGGCTCTCTTCATGTACTTGTCCGATCAGGCATCAAGCATACGTTTTTCGCTGCAAGAAATTGCTCCGGGAGTTTACAAGTTAGACCTGACCGCCAATATGACTGGTGAGATGACCGCCCGCCTTGAATTTGAACGTGACGGTGCTCGTCTCAACCGGCAACTGCTACTTAACCTCCAATGACCGATACCGACACTTGCGTTCATTGTAACCTGCCAATTCCACCGGCCGACCTGGTCATCGACGAAATCGACGGCGTGGAGTTGCATTTCTGTTGTCGCGGTTGTCAGGGGGTCTACCGAATCATCACTGGTGCCGGGCTGAACAATTTCTACCAGCGTCGTGACTGGGTCGAGCAAGGAGTGCCAGCAGGCGTTTTTGAAACCGAATTCGATGAAGCGCTCCTCGCTGGTCATGTCATTGCCCATAGTGAGACCTCTGCAGAGATCTCACTGATTATCGAAGGTATTCGCTGTGCCTCCTGTGTCTGG
>DAOWJU010000347.1 GCA_030640215.1 Desulfuromonadales bacterium | reverse complement strand
TGATGGTCAGACATCGGTGCGACTTTCAGTAATAGAGTTCATTCGACATGACGGTAGCGCACTTAACTCTATACTATGAAGTTGCAGCTCGCCACGAAAAAGAGTGAAGAATCACTAAAGATGTAAGCGCAAAGATGGTCGACTCCGCTATCTGTTCCTGCCGGTTAACTGTTCCTCTTGACATGGCCTAAAAAGCCGACTAAGTTGCGATCAATCGGCATAGGTCGAGTTGTGAAATTGATGTTACAAACCATTAATTCTCAAGGGCTTACCAAATGATCGAACCATTTAAGATGGGCTATACTGCCATCGGCGGGCTGGGGATTTTTATCCTTGGCATGAAGTACCTCTCCGATAGTCTGCAATCGCTTTCGGGAGGCATGATTCGCAAAGCGATTTCCTCAGTGACCACCAACCGCTTCCTGGCGGTACTGGTCGGCCTCTTTGTCACCACCTTCGTTCAATCCTCATCAATAACCACAGTTATGGTTGTCGGCCTGACCAACGCCGGCCTGATGCAACTGACCCAAGCGATCGGTGTCATTCTCGGCGCCAACATTGGTACCACCATCACCGGCTGGATCCTGGCGGTCAAGGTTGGTAAATACGGCCTGTTCCTGATTGCCCTCGGCGTCTTTCCGATGCTCTTTTCCAAGAACGATCGGATTTCGGCGAGCTCCAAGGTTCTGGTCGCCCTGGGCCTGATCTTCTTCGGTCTTGAGATCATGAGTGGTGCCTTCAAGCCGCTACGCAGCGATGAAAGCTTCATGAACTTGATGCTGACCCTTGATGCCCAGTCGGTATTGAGTATCCTGGGTTGTGTTGCGATTGGCTGCATGATGACCATGATTATTCAGAGCAGCTCAGCGATGCTTGGTATCACCATGGCTCTCGCTGTAACTGGGGCCATCCCACTGTACACGGCCGTCGCTTTGGTCATGGGTGAAAATATCGGCACCACCATTACCGCCCAGTTTGCTGCGATCGGCGGATCGATCGCCTCGCGGCGTGCTGCGATGGCCCATAGCGTCTTCAATGTGCTCGGGGTTTTGATCATTATTGCGATCTTCTCGCCCTACGTCAGCATGATCGAGGAATTTGTCCCGGGCCTTTCCAGCTTTGTTGATACCGAAGGCAATCGCCCCTACATTGCCGCCCACATCGCTATGGCGCACACCTTCTTTAACGTCACCGCCACTCTGGTTATGCTGCCGTTTCTCAACCATTTGGCCAAGCTTGTTGTCAGAATGGTGCCGGAGAAAGAAGGCGCCGAAAAGGGTTCCTTCAAATATCTCGGCTCTCCTGGCAGTATGCCAGTGGCGATGGGCATTACGATGGTTTTCGAGGAACTCAAACGGATGCAGAGCCGGGTTCACAAGATCTTGCGTCATGCTGACAGTTTTCTGCACCGCGATCTCAAAGGGCGTGATCGCTTCTACCGCAAGGTGAAGGAACTGGAAGACGAAACCGACGTCATGCAGCACGAGATCACGAGCTTTACCGTCACCCTGATGCAGGCCGGTGGTGCCAGCAAAGATCAGTCGGATCGTGCCTACAGCTATGTCCGTGCCGCCGACGAGCTTGAGTCGATTGCCGACTACGCCGCGTCCCTCTGTTCGTACATGAGACGTCTCGAAAAACACGAGCTCGATTATACTGAAGATGGCTGGAAAGATCTGCACAATTTTCATCATGAGGTGTTTGCTTTTTTCACCCAGGTTTGTCGTGCTTTTAATAATGAAGATGTAAGCAGTACGCGCAAGATTTACGACGAGGCCAGTCGCCTCAACGATCTGGCTGATGAGGTCCGTAAAGCGCATCTTGCCCGCATGAAGGAAGGCTCCTGCGGTGCCCTGCCCGCCCTGACCTTTAGTGACATGGCGGTTGCCCTGCGACGGATCAAGAACCACACGGTCAACCTGCACGAGGCACTCTTCCACGAAATCTCGTCAGACGCCTGATGGCTTCGCTGTCGGAACAAAAAGCATCGAAGCCTGCCCCGGTTTACATGACGCCCGCCTGTGCTTTGCGATTGAAAGCTGAGCTCAAAGAGATTCTGTACAAACTCCGTCCAGAGATGGCCAATACTGCGGCTTGGGCCGCAAGCAATGGTGATCGATCTGAAAATGCCGATTATCATTACGCCAAGAAGAAACTCAGGCAATATGACGGGCGTATCCGTTTTCTAAGCAAACGCCTGGAAAATGCGACAATCGTTGATCCTCTTGAGCAGCAGAAAACCGCCAACGGCAAGGTCTTTTTCGGCTGTACCGTCACTGTTGAAGACGAGGCTGGCGAGGAAAAAGTTTTCAGTATTGTCGGTGCTGATGAATTTGATCTCTCACGCGGTTACGTGAGCTGGGTTTCTCCCATCGGCCGCGCCCTGCTCGGTTCAACAGAGGGTGATTCGGTCACCTTTGCAACTCCCGGTGGTCGCACAGAGCTCGAGATTATCAAGGTCGAGTACAAAGCTCTCGATTAACGGTGGCTGTGCAGATGCTGCGCGCAAGCTTTCTAACTCGTACCCATCTGGAAATCCTGGAGAACAAATAATGGACATCGATCTGGTTCTGTTGCGTAACCTGCTAAAAAAACGTACCAATGAAATTGAAGTGATAGTTGCCGGGACCGGCTATCTGGTCAAAACCGTCGTTGGTGTCGGTACCTTTTTGCTCGATAACCGTGGTGACCTTGATCTGCTAACGGCCAAACAACAGGTCACTTTTGAAAAGTTTCTTAAACCGTTACTGGAGACACCTCCCCGGTAACCGGCCCTCAACCCATCAACCGGCCCTCAACCCATTAACCGGACCTCAACCCAGCAACCAGACCTCAACAAAGTGCAACGTGGGAGTAAGCTATGGAAAATCAGGACCCTCGGCCACGTAGTGGTGAGCTTGACGACATCCTCGGCGTTAAATTTCCGGTCTTGGATGATGGCTTCATTCGCGTTATCGATTACATGGGAACAGATGCTTCCATTGTCCAGGCAGCGCGCGTCTCTTATGGCGTTGGTACCAAGAAAGTCAGCGAAGATCGCAACCTGATTCGCTACCTGCTGCGCCACAGGCACACAACCCCCTTTGAAATGTGTGAACTTAAACTTCATGTACGCGTGCCGATGGACTGCTGGCGACAGTGGATCCGGCACAGAACCGCGAGTGTCAACGAGTACTCCACACGTTATTCCGTGGCCGTTGATGCCTGTCGCACCACCCAGCCCGATGAGTGGCGTTCTCAATCGGATATCAACAAACAAGGCAGTGGTGAGGCAATCAGCCAGGAGCTTGGCGAGAAGCTGAGTAAGTCTGAAGCCGACTTTCATGCTGTCAGCAAGCAACTCTATGCAAATCGCCTCGAATGCGGGGTGGCAAGAGAGCAGGCGCGCAAGGATCTGCCGCTTTCAACTTACACCGAAGCCTACTGGAAAGTTGATCTGCATAACCTGCTGCATTTTTTATCGCTACGGATGGATTCGCATGCCCAGTATGAGATCCGCGAGTATGCACAACTGATCGGCCGGGAGATTGTCAGTAAATGGGTTCCCTACAGCTGGGAAGCTTTTCTCGAATATCGTTTTAATGGCCTCTACCTCTCCGACTCTGAGACCAGAGTTCTCTCACTCCTTGGCCAAGGGAAGAAAATCGAAGCCAACCAGTTGCTGCATGAGATGAACTGGTTGCAGAAAAAAGAGTCAACGATTAAGGAATCCCGGGAGGCAACGGAGTTTAAAGAGAAACTGCAAAAAATGGGAATCCCCGCACCGTGGTAGCAAGCACAATTCCACCTCTGTCGAACTATCAAATAACCCTCGCCTACGATGGCCGAGCTTTTCTGGGTTGGCAAAGACATGGCAATAAGCCGACCGTTCAGTTCGCCCTTGAACAGGCAGTGACGGAAGCATTTGCTCTCCGTGTTCCGGTACAAGGCTCAGGTCGTACAGATCGCGGCACTCATGCCCACGGCCAAGTGGCGAGTCTCCAGCTTCCGGCCGGAACCCAGCCCGAGCTCATCAAAGAAAAGCTCAACCAGATCCTGCCTGCAGAGGTACGCATCGTCGATGTGAGTTGCGCCTCAAGTGACTTTCATGCCTGCGATTCAGCCATTGCCAAACACTACCGCTACCTTATCTGGAATGACCGCGAACTACCTGCAGAGCACGATGGCAGAGTATGGCACGTCAAGGAGCCGCTTGATGTTCAGGCGATGAGTGATGCCTGTTCTGTTTTCATCGGCGAGCTGGACTTTGCTTCATTTGCAACAAAAACCAATTTCAAGCAAAAGTCGACGCGTCGTACCGTCACCGAGGCTGTGCTCAGCTACGAATTGCCAATGATTACTTTCGATATCTGCGCGGATGGATTTCTCTATAAGATGGTGCGTAACATTGTCCGTGCGCTGGTTAAGGTCGGCGAAGGACGCTACACTCGTGAGGATCTTGTCCGGATTTTTGAGGCAAAGGACCGTCAGGCTGCTCCAGGTACCGCTCCTGCCTCCGGTCTTTACCTGGAACGGGTCTTCTATTCGCCCGACGAGTTTGCTGATACGGTTGCACAAAGGGCACCGCGATGAACCAATTCGAACACCAGCGCCACAAGGACGGCTCTGCGCTCAACCGTGCACGCGAGCTTATTGTCGCCTGTGCCCCCATGCGCAGCAACATCAACATTTCGAGTGTCGCCAGGACAGCAAGTGCCTGCGCTGTCGAGCGACTTATCTTGACCGGCAATGCAACTCTGATCTCAAAAATTGCCCGCAATGGAGCGGAAGAGCTTGAGGTTTCCATTCACCGCAGCCTGGCTCCGGTCCTGCGCAAGTTACGCAGCGACGGTTATCGCTTAGTGGGCCTTGAGCAGACCACGAATTCAACCAGCATGCATAGCTATACTTTTGCGCGGCGCACGGTCCTGGTCGTGGGCAACGAGCGCACCGGGTTAACCCCGGAGATTCTGGAGCTATTGGACGATGTGGTGGAAATCCCTGTCTACGGCCTTCCTCACAGCTTCAACGCCGCAACCGCAGCCAGCATGGCGCTCTACGAATACTGCCGACAGTTTCCCAACGGGTGAGTTGCTGACCTGACAATCCGTAATTCGATGACGCATTACTATTGTGTCACTTTGAACGCATTGCCCCAAAGGAGTAAGAGCCCGCCAAAGAATTGGCGGGCTCTCTTTATCCAGCCTGGCCGCCTGGGTAACAGGCGCCTGATCATGAGACTTCTGTCAAGCCTTCCAGAAACATCAAACTTTGATGAACGGACTTGGGTTACAGAGATTCTCAGCGTGTTTCGTCACGGCATTACAGTTAAGACAAGTGTGGCCAGGATCCGCCATAAGGTCGGCAATTTCTTTCTTTTTACCCTGTTCCCTCAGCTTGCAGATATGCAGCCAATGCCCTGCTGGATCTTTACATTCGGTTTTCACGGAATCTGACATGGGATCTCCTGTTATGAAGTGGGCTTGTTTGATTATAACATCCACAGGCCTGCCTGCACTGTTTGTCAATGAGAACGGGCCAGCGCAACCCTGATTATTATTGTCACCAGAGCTCCTCCCGTTAGTATCCCGTGACCCTGAGGCTTAAGGTTTGACAATATTCGGCAAAAAGACTAAAACACATATGATTTTAAAGTGTTGTGTTTTTATAGGGGGAAACATGACCATCTTCAAAAGTAAGACTGATAATCGACCGCCAGTTCTCTCCAAGAGTGAATGTGGCGGTTTTTTGTTGCCGTTAAGAATCGCTATGCTTCTCGGCTGCCTGCTACTCTGGGCCCCTGCCAGTATGGCAGATGATACCGCCGAGAAGATTTATGCCGCCTACCAGGACAATATCCTGCAAATCAGAATCGTTGATCGCGGCTCCGGTTCCAAGTCATCAATCGGCTCCGGGTTTTCGGTTGGCGGAAACGGCCTGATTGTTACCAACTATCATGTAATTGCCGAACTGATCAGTCGCCCGGAGAATTATTACGCGGAGCTGGTTGGCAATGGTGGCGAGACCGATGATTTAACCCTGCTGGCCGTCGATGTCGTTCACGACCTGGCCGTTCTCAAGCTAGCGACGCCTCGTGACACTTATCTCCAACTGGCTGAAGCCAGACCGGTCATGGGCGAGGAACTCTTCTCGTTCGGGAATCCCCACGATCTGGGGTTGACGATCGTTCAGGGAACTTACAACGGACTGCTGGAAAAATCTCTCTACGAAAAGATTCATTTTACCGCTTCGATCAATCCGGGCATGAGTGGCGGCCCGACGCTCAATCGTCTCGGCGCGGTTGTCGGGGTTAATGTTTCAACCGCTGGTAATCAGATCAGTTTCCTGGTACCTGTCAGCTACGTCATCGATTTGCTAACCAAGGTTCCCGAAGAGCCACCTGATGCCGAAGCGTTAGTTGCTTCGGTGCGCGATCAGCTGCTCGCCAACCAGGCCAGCTATATGGCCACGCTGCAGGAGGCTCCCTTTGCCTCTGTACCGATTGGTAACTACCAACTTCCCGGTAAACTGGCGCCCTTTATCAAATGTTGGGGCGATAGCAAACCCAACCGGGACGTTCTTTACGAAAAAGTTTATCAGAGTTGTGCCAGTTCCGACGATATTTACCTGTCCGCCCGGCAGGAGACCGGTATTATCCGTTTCCGGCATGAACTTTTTTCCACCGAAGATCTCAATCCGATCCGTTTTTACAATTTTCTCGAAAAGCACATTAATAATCCGCATCTCACCTTAAAAGGCAGAGAAGAGAGTTTTACCAACTACGAATGTCGTAGCGATTTTGTCTCCCACGGTGAGGTCGATGCGAAGGTGATTTTCTGCCTGCGCGGCTACAAGAAGTACGAAGGCCTCTACGATGTGTTCCTTACCGCTACGACGCTGCTGAAAAATAACGAAGCCCTGCATACCACCCTGAGCCTGGCCGGTGTCAGTAACGAAAACGCGCAACGGTTTGCGCAAACTTATCTCGAGGCAATCCAATGGAAGCCTTGAAACTCAACACAGACAAACTGGCCAGCCCGTTGCCAGACGACCGGCCGGTAGGATATTTGGAAGTCCTCAATCGGGGTGGCAAGGTGATACAGCGCATCCCGGTGCGTAGCCGTCGACGCATTCATGTCGGTCGTGCTTACGATAACGATCTGATTATTGACGATCCGTTTATTTGCCCGCATCACTTAACCCTCCAATGGACTGATGAAAAGATCCTGGTCGCCGATCGGCAAAGCCTCAACGGAGTTAACGTTGATGGCTGTGCCGTCTCTGATGCCCCTTTCAATCTGGAATGCGGCGAGCAGTTGCGTATAGGCCGAACCACACTGCGCTTCCGCAGTGCCCAGTTCTCGGTCGCACCCACCCGCATCGACGGCAAAAGTCTGGCCCTACTCCGCTGGTTAGAACGGCCACTGGTTCAAGTCACAAGCTTTTTACTGTTGGCTGGCCTGTTTTTGTTGAATAACTATCTTGACACAACCCGCGAGTATGAAATTCTGAAAGCGCTCCCAGAGGTTGTCGGGCTACTGGTTATAGTGTGCCTTTGGGCAATGCTTTGGTCGTTTGCCAGCCGGGTCATGCTGCACCGGTGGAATTTCTGGTGTCACTGCAGCGTTGCTTTCGCAGGCTTGTTCGTCCAGTTTTTATACGAATGGGGTATTGCCTATTTCACCTTTGCCTTTGGTCTCGATGAAATCAATACGCTGCTCAACTACGGCATCAGCTTCCTGCTGATTGGCGTTATTCTCTACATGAATCTGCATTTCGCTTCTCTGGCTTTACCAAAACAACTGTTAAAAGGTGCTTTTGGTGTGTCGGCGGTGATTGTTGGCTTGATGGCGATGTTTCATCTGTCGCAGCAGGGGGACTTTGATTATGAGCCCAGCTATGACGTGACGTTCAAGGCTCCAGCATTTAAGTTGGTGGGTAGTCAGAGCAGCGACGAGTTTTTTGCTGAGGCGAAGACGTTGTTGGATAAAGTGGATGCTGAGGTGGCAGAGAGTGATGATTAATTTTGAGTGGTGCTTGATGCTATTCGTCAGCTTATGAGCTTTGATGAGGTTGAGAAGGAGCCGATTGGGTTTGAGATGGAAAAGGATGTGGGACATATCAGCGAGGTAAAGACTTAGTTTAGAAAGTCTGTTTGGCAAGCCTGACCCCTTTTGCCTTTTGATGACACTCACGCGTAAGTGTCCCGGAAATTTTTGTTGACACGCAGAGGGGGAGTTCTTATATTTTATTAACGATATTCGTTAATAAAATTAGTTGACATAATCAATATGGATGTTTTATTTGTAACAAACAAACTCGAGAAAGAATTCAATACGCAAAAGCTTTTAATTAGACGTCATGGTGATCGTCGAGCCAAAATTATTGGCCGCAGATTGCAAGCTCTTCGTGCTGCAAATGTTCTAGAGGATTTGCGAAATATGCCAGGGCACCTTCATGAACTATCTGAGAACCGTGCCGAAACATTCGCAATAGATCTTGACCAACCTTATCGACTTATTTTCGAAACAGCTAATAATCCAATGCCAAGAAAAGAAGATGGTGGCCTTGAATGGCGCAGTATCACAGCTGTACGCATTCTCGAGGTGGAGAACTACCATGACTGAGATGATTCGCAATCAATATGTGCCAGATTACATTTCTCTCCCCGGCGAGACATTACTTGAAACCCTTGAGGATCGAGAGATGTCGCAGGCAGAGTTGGCAGAGAGAACTGGACGGCCAGTTAAAACCATAAATGAAATCATCAAGGGTAAAGCCCCGATAACACCGGACACCGCTTTGCAATTTGAACATGTGCTTGGCGTACCAGCCTCTTTCTGGAACAACCTTGAGCGAAACTATCAAACTGATCTGGCCCGCCTTAGGGAAAGCGCGAATTTAGCGGAACAAGTCACATGGCTCGATCAGTTCCCTTTAACGCAGATGCGCAAACTTGGTTGGGTTCCCAAAACTCGTGACAAGGTTGAGCAGGTCAGAGAACTACTTAACTTTTTCGGTGTCGCCTCACCGAAGGAGTGGCAGAGTTTCTGGCAGTCACGGGTTGTCTCTTATCGTCAAACAAAAGCTTTTGCTTGGGACGATGCTGCCTTGGCCGCGTGGTTGCGACAAGGTGAAATGGACGCATCTGAGATACATTGTGCACCGTATAAGAAAGATAAGTTCAAGGCGGCGTTGTCCGAGATCCGTAGTTTGACCCTAGAACCAGATCCGAACGTGTTTGTTCCAAAACTACAGGAAATCTGTGCTGCATGTGGTGTTGCAGTGGTTTTTGTGCCTGAACTACCGAAGACAAGAGCTAGTGGTGCGACCCAATGGTTGAGCAAAAACAAAGCTCTTATTCAGCTGAGTTTGCGTCATAAAACCAATGATCATCTTTGGTTCACTTTCTTCCACGAAGCGGGCCATATCCTTTTGCATGGCAAGAAAGATGTCTTTGTCGACCTGGTCTCAGGCAATGAGGGTGAAAAAGAGGATGAGGCTAATAAGTTCGCAGGAGATTTTTTAATACCGAAGAATGAATATGGTGAGTTTGCTGATCGTTATTTCGAATTTACTGGGGCGCTAATCAAGCAGTTTGCGCAAGAGATAGATATTGCTCCAGGTCTTGTTGTTGGACGATTTCAGCATGATAGCTTAATCTCTTTTAGTTACTGTAACGAGTTGAAAGAGCGTTACGAATGGTCAGTGTGATTCTTTTGATTGCTGTCGGTCTTTGAGGTCTGTGGTTAAGCAGGGTGTTCCTCGAACTCGGAGCAAACAAAGAGGTCAAATCAACAAATCGCAAGCCTGCCCCCTCTATTTGACCCCTCTATTCGGGGAATCATGACCCGTTTGACAGGGTTCGAATAGGGGGGACATAATACCTATTCCAATGTTCTTTAGAGAGTGTTTTTTGAACGGCTTTGATCAAATTAAGTTACGGCTAAGCCCAACGATATCTACAAGTTCCCCAACCCGATCATCAAGTCTTAACAATATTCGCTGCCTTCGATTCGAGGTTAAACACAACCTTGGCTCGCTTCTGCCCCAACATTCTGACAAAATCTTCAGGCATCCCGGTGTCAAAGGTCAGCCGCCTGCTGTTGAAGGGGTGGAGGAAGCTGATCG
>DAOWJU010000329.1 GCA_030640215.1 Desulfuromonadales bacterium | reverse complement strand
GGAGACCGAGCATGACAAATTCGGTCGCTACATCATTATTGGTGCATGCAACGCGGAATTTGCCAGACAGCTCTTCAATGCCGACCCGAATATCGGCCTGCTCATGCCTTGCAACATCATTATCTATGAGCTTCATTCCGGCGGCTGCAAAGTCATGATCAAGGACCCGGCCAGAGTCATGGACATGATCACAAGCCCGGTTGCTATCGAAACATCGATCCACGTCAAGTGCCTTATGGAAGAGATCATTGAGGATCTGCAAGAATAGCTTAGCGAAGCCCTGTTAAGGCAGGGCTTCTGCCAACAGTTCTATCGTATGCTTGGCCCGCACTGCGATCTCCTGTTTTTCCAACCCACCACGGATCTGCATCAAACAACCCGGACAATCCATGGCAACACAGCTCGCCCCACTGGCGGTAATATCCTCAATTTTGTCACCCAGAATCTGTTTAGCAATATCAGGATGACTGGTAAAAGAGTAGGAGCCACCAAAGCCACAACAACGATCACTGTGAGCCATTTCAACCAAGTCATTACCTGAGGCTGTCAAAAGCTGTCTTGGCTGCTGCCAGACGCCAGCACCACGTTTCAGGTGACAGGAGTCGTGGTAAGTGACTTTCTCCTCGTCAGCTTTCTTGACCAAGTCGGCAGCACCTTTGAGTTTGTCGGCAATAAAACAGGCAACATCGATGGTGATCTCGGCCAGCCGCTGGGCTTTCTCAGCCCAGACCGGGTTGTCTTTGAGCAGATCGACAAAGTCGCGCTGCAACGCCATGGTGCAAGTCGGACAGGAGGTGACAACGTAATCAGGATTATCCTGCAACAGGGCATCCAGGTTCTGTTCGGCCATGGCCACGGCCGTTTCCTTATCGCCGGAATAGAGTGCCGGGACTCCACAACAACTCTGCTCCAACGGCAAAGTTACTTCCACATCGAGGTGATTAAGCACCTTAACCAGGTCCAGGCCCATTTCCGGGTAGACAAAATCATTCAGGCAACCGGCAAAGAAGGCCACCCGGTAACGCGGTTTGGCAATCTTTTGCGGAATATCGGCCCACAGGTCACGTAGTGGCTTATCAGCAATTGCCGGCAGGGTCCGCCAATCGGTAAGGCTGGAAAAAAAGAGCGGTAGATGGCGAATCGTGCGCTCGCCGCGAGTGATCGGTTTCTGCAGCAAACTGGCCGCACGCAACATGCCGTGAAACAGCTTACGGTTGCGCATCACCTGCTTAAAGACCAGCGATTTGCCAGCACCGACCCCCTCTTCTTCGCCAAGCACCTCGCGCAAATGCAGAATAATACTCTCAAGATCGATATTACTCGGACAGACCGCGACACAGGCGCGGCAGCCGATACAGACGCGCACCAGTTCGGAAGCATTGTTCAGACCGTGGAAAAAGGCGGTCAGAATGACACCGATCGCGCTGATGTAGATGTGGCCAAAGACATGACCGCCGACCGTCTGGTAGACCGGGCAGACGTTGGCGCAGGCACCACATTTAATGCAACGCAGGGCATCCCGGCAATGCGGCGATTCAGCCAGTGCGCTGCGGCCGTTATCGAGCAAGACGATATGCAGCTCCTTACTCTCATCACCACAGGGAACTGCACCACGAATCCAGGTGATGTAGGAAGTGATCAGCTGACCAGTCGCATTTTTCGGTAGTACGTTAATGACCCGATTGGCATCTTCAATAGTCGGCACCAGCTTTTCCAGACCGACCAGGGCCACGTGAATTTTCGGCAGGGTTGTGGTCAGGCGTGCGTTGCCTTCGTTGGTGACCAGGGCGATTCCGCCGGTTTCGGCAATCGCGACGTTTGCCCCGGAAATGCCCATATCGGCATCAAGGTAACCCTGACGCAACTCTTTGCGGGCGAGCTGAACCAGATGAGGGATCTCGGCTGGCTCCACTTTACCTGTCACTTTGCTGAACAGTTCGGCGACTTCTTCTTTGAGCATGTGAATCGCCGGCATCACCATGTGGCTCGGTCTTTGACCTGACAACTGCAGGATCCATTCGCCCAGATCGGTTTCCAGCGTTTCGACACCCGCTTCGTTCAGCGCACGATTCAGATGAATCTCTTCACTTGCCATACTTTTGCTTTTGACGACTTTTTTGACACCGCGCTCTTTGGCAAGATTACAGATATAAGCATTGGCTGCAGCAGCGTCTTTAGCGACAAAAACCGTCGCCCCCGCCGCCTCGGCATTGGCCGTAAATTCTGCCTGGTAGCGTGACAGGTTATCTCGCACCTGGTCCTTCATCTCAGCAATGGCTCGCCGCAAGGCCTCGAAGTCCTGGCCGACAAAGGCTGCTTCGCGAGCGATGACGTAAGCGTCGGCAAAACGATGCAGGGTGTCCTGCAGGCTAGGCTTTGCTATTGCCTTGCGGACCCGATCCTGATAATGACGACTGCGTTCTTGTTTATTCATGGCTTATACCGTTAAAGGTGAAAGGAGAAAAGTGAAAGAGACAAAGGTCATAAGCGCTTTTTCGCGTCGCTAGTTCCTCGTACTGCATCCCTGTCATCGTTCCATCAGATCATCCGACAACCCTTCCAGCAGAAGGATATGCAGTTCAGAAGGACCATGTACACCGATGGTTAAGACGCGTTCGATATCGGCGGTACGGCTTGGCCCGGTGATATACGCTAAGTAAGCTTGTGGTAACTGTTGATGGAAATCGTTAAGGAGAGGAACAGCGCGCTCAGCTTTTTCAATAATTTTTTGTGGATCGAGAAGCACAAAATGCTTCTCAGGCAAGGTTGTCACTATGCGCACAGCCTCGGCGGTACTTTCAAGCACTACAGTACCTGTGGCGGCAATCCCAAAGTTGGCACCGGACAAGCCTGCCACAGCAGCAGCCCCATGCACTCGGAAATCGCTGTCTATCACTTTGAGTCCGGCAGTTTTGAGCGCATTGCCTACACCAGCACGCTCCAGACTAGGGCAGGGCGACAGCAACAAGCCTCCATCGACACGCTCAGCAAGATACGCAACAAAAGCTTTCAAGTCGGGCAGCTGATGAACCTCAGCGCCAACATTTTCTGCTGCCATTGTGAATTGTTCGACAAATCTTTCAGTCATTCGTACTCTCCAATAATTGGTCTTACCAATTTTGGCCATCCTAGTGCAGGCAGATTCTAAGGTCAACTATAAATCATAACCATGTTTTACAAAACCATAAATAGCCGAAAACCACCCCATTACCGGTGGAATAGTTGCAGAGTCACCATTCATTTTACAAATTATAGAAGTCTATGAACTTGACACATCGTCTCTCATTGACTAGCCTGTTGTAAATATTGGTCATACCAGTTAGAAGGAAAGGACAGGATAATGACAAAAGCCATGCTAGGCAAGCTGACGGAACTTCTGGGCGCAAGTAACGTCCTGTACGAAAAAGAAGATTTGCTGACCTTCAGCTACGATGCGACCCCGGAGATTCAGCATTTACCAGATGTTGTGGTCTTCCCAACAACTTCTGAGCAAGTTGTCGAGCTCGTCAAATTTGCTCGCGAAGAGGGCCTGCCAATTGTACCACGCGGTTCCGGAACGGGATTATCCGGCGGCAGCGTTGCCGTTAACGGCGGCATGGTGCTCTGCACGACCCGATTGAACAGTATCCTTGAGATTGACGAGGAAAATCTGACTGCGACCGTTCAGTCCGGGGCAATCACCCTGGATTTTTTCAACGCGGTTGCAGCCAAAGGACTCTTTTATCCGCCCGACCCAGGTTCGCAAAAGATCTCTACCCTCGGCGGCAATATCGCCGAAGATGCGGGTGGCCTGCGTGGTCTCAAGTATGGTGTCACCAGAGATTACGTCATGGCGCTCAGCGGCGTACTTGGCGATGGCCTGCCCTTTGTTACCGGCGGCAAAAGCGTTAAGGATGTGGCTGGCTATGCCCTCAAAGATCTGTTGGTCGGCAGCGAGGGGACTCTTGGCATTATCACTGAGGCAACCTTAAAATTGATTCCACCCCCGCAAGCCAAGCGCACCCTGCTTGCCTACTTTAAAGACACTCGCACTGCTGGCGAAGCCGTTGCCAGTATTATCGCTGCCAAGATT
>DAOWJU010000182.1 GCA_030640215.1 Desulfuromonadales bacterium | reverse complement strand
GGGAGATCGCCATGGAGGCAAAGTGGTACCACATCAGCACCGAGAAGATCCGGGTCAGGATCAACTCGTACATCAAGGTGGCAAGGCAGAGGAGAAAAACTCCCCAGCAGACAGAGCGGCTTACAGGCTGATTCATGGTGTTGACCGCTCAATAAGTGCGAAGGCATGAACTTTATGGTCACGACTGCCAACCAGCAAGAGCTCAGACCAGATCAAGGGGCGCCCCTGAATTTCGCGATCAAGTTTATATTGTGTCACAAGCTGGCCGCTGTCGGTGCCGAACACACGCAAGGCGCCGCTGTTGTCGCCGATGAAGATACGGCCATTGTCAATCAGAGGCGTGGCGTAAGATGGCCCGGCAAGTTCAACCCGCCAGACCACATCACCCGTGGCAGCATCAAGCTTCCAGAGCCCGTTGCCGGCAGTTGCCACAAAGAGTGCCCCCTCATAGTAGAGTGGTGCGCCGTAGTAGCATATTTCTTCGAGTTCACGCTGCCAGAGTTTCTGACCGTTCTGATCATAGGCAACGACCTGCCCTTCCCGACTGACAACTGCGACTCCCTGAGGCAAGATCGCAGGTGCTCTCAGCAAGGGAGCTTCTAACGACTTCTGCCAACGCAGAGAGCCATCCACGCCCAAGGCAGACAAAGTCCCATCGCCACTGCCCAGGTAGATATTCTTGCCATCATAGACCGGCTGCGCCCGCAAGGGCTGCCCGCCGGAGAAACTCCAGCGCCGCTCACCAGTCATGGCATCAAGGGCAAAGAGGGTACCATTCCATGCAGGGACCAGAACCAGGTCGTCAATAACCAGCAGACCGGCCTGACGATGGTCGTCGGCCCGTGAAGGTGAGTAATCAAAGCGCCAGCGCACATCGCCGCTTGCCGCATCAAGCGCATAAACTTCGCGGCTCCAGCTCTGCACGAAGACTTGTCCACCGGCGAGAACCGGTGACGCATCCAGAGTGTCACCCAGATTTTTAGTCCAGAGCACTTCGCCCTGTTTATTCAGCGCCCGCAGATTGCCATCCCAACTCGCCACATAAAGCCTGTCATCACCGGCGACCAGGTCAGCATCAACATAGCCTTCGGTAACAAACTCCCACGTCGGGTTGATGAACAAGGCATCGCGTGGCCCGGTTGCGGCAACCCATTGCTCTGCCGGTTGGATCGTGACCTGACCAATCTCCGGGTCCTTGCTGCGGTCATAAATCGTAGCCTGGGCCGCATCCGGATCGGCACTCCCCCACCAGTTGTCATGCACGGCCACGTCACCAGTATAAAAATCACCAAGCCGCAAGCTGTCTAAATTGCCATAAAAATTATTGTCATGAATGTCGAGGTCCCGATCATTTTCAAAGAGGAACATTCCAGAACCGTTGAAACGCAGGATATTGTGATGGACGGCAACAGTTGAGTTGCGAAAGTTGATCCCCTTACCCTGGTTGTGTTCAATCAGATTGTTGCGAAAAGTAAATGTGGCCTGACCGAGGCGACAGCCATCGATGTTGTGGTGAATGGTGCAGTCTTCAACCACGCCGCGGGTGAAGTGGGCATGCAGCGTGTAGGCAGAATCGCGGATGTCGCAGTAACGCAGGTGAACTTCCTGAGAGAAATCGACGCGGATCTCCAACCAGTCGCCCGGCTGAGGATTTTCAGCGGCACTATGAAACCGAATCGGTTGCTGACGAGTACCAAGCGCCATCAGACGACCTTCCACGGCGAGCACAGCATCACCCAGACCATCTTCATCAGCGTCACGGCGGACAAAGGCAATATCGGTACCGGGAGCAATTGTCAACGTTGCGCCTTTGGCAACCTTGACAGTGCCGTCAATAAGAATGTTTCCGGACCAGACAGTGTCTTCGCTGATGTAATCATTGCCATAAAGGGTGGCATCTTTTACGGCGAGCGTTGGCGCACAACCGGAGCAGCAGAGCAAAGTCAAAAAAACGACCAGCGCGACCAGAAACAGACTCTTTTGTGTCAACTGTTGCATAGATATCCGTTTGAATTGTCAGAATGCCGTCTAATCGATGCAGAAAAGACGGCGGAACTTCATCAGCCAAATAGCTGATACAGCCAGCCGAGAAGAACGGAAACGCTCAAACTGACGCCAAGAAAAACCACCAGAACCCGTTTCTTAAACATGCCACCGAGAGCGATGATCGCCGGCAGACTCGATACGGGGCCAGCCATAAATAATGTCAGGGCTGCGCCCGGATCGATGCCCCGTTGCAGCAGACCAGCCATGATTGGAATCATCGGAATCTGATTGGTTGGTAACGGCAAGCCAATAATAGCCGCCATAATAAGTGACAAAAAGCTTTTCTGGCCGACCAGCCCAGTGATCCAAGAGACCGGCACCAGAGTGACGATAATCGCTTCCAGCACAATTGCCAGCAAGAGGAATTTACCGACAAAGAGACCGGCATCAAGGGTGCGGTCAAAGATGAAACGCAGCTTGCTGGCGCGCGGCACGATGGTCATAGACTTGACGTGGATACCGGCTTCAGCACCGATCTCCTTGGCCGGGGCCAAAGTGCCATCTTCCTTGTACTTGGGCTTGAGACGGATCAGATTGCCAGCCAGGTAACCCTGGTTGATGAGTAACTGTGTCACCAATCCGGCACTCAGTCCAAGGGCCGCGGCACCGATAACTTTAAGCACCGCCCACTCCGAACCAAGGGCACTCCAGGTCAGAATCAGCGCATCGGGCCCCATCACCGGGGATGTCACCAACAGTGCCATCAAGGGCGCCAGAGGGGTTTGGATCATCGCCAGAGTGATGACCACCGGTAAGATTCCACAGGAGCAGAGTGGCGAGACCATGCCGACACCAACCGCAACCACGATCCCCCAAGGACCAGCCCGGTTGATTGAGTCGCGGATGCGCAGATCCAGCTTGTAACCCTTGATGATGCCAACCAGCATGATCGACAGCAGAAAAAACCACCACATATTGGCGATTTCATCCCAGATCACAGTGAGCATTTGCATCAAGATTGAATCAGACATAATGACTATTTAAAAACTCTTCGCGGTTCAGATTCATAAGCCATCAAGCCCCCCCCCTGCTCGTTGTACTCGCTTCCCCCCTGTAAAACAGGGGGGATTGAGGGGGGTCATTTATTTTGATTTAACCTTTTGCACCAGTTGCGAATCTTCAACATGCCAGAATTGCGGTAGCAGTTCATCAAGCATGGCATCCATCTCGGCGCGGCGTCGGGTCTGTTCATCCACGTGAAGGTCATCCCAACCATTTTCAAGCCGATTGCAAAGTGATCGATAGCGTCCTGCCATTGCCAACGCCTCTGAGGTCAATTCAACTTCGACAGAGGCGTGTGGCGACGTCAGCATCAGGGCATGCCGCCCATCACTCTTCACGACCAGACTGCCGTGTTCTTCGCTACAGCCGGTCGCTTCTGCAATACCATCCAGCGCGCAGGTTCGATTGCTGTAGACTGCTTGCAGCTCACCAGCATTCTCTCCCAACCATGTCATAGCAGCAAGACCGAGACGCCCACCCAATGTACTCATCGGACAGCGATGACCGTGACGGGTGTAGATGCGGGCAAAGATTTCGGGTGGTTCAGTCATAAAGAAACAAGCCAGACCAAAAGGTCTATTCTCACGCAGAGTTCGCAAAGTTCGCCAAGTTGAAATCAAAGTCTTGGTATTGTTTTACTTTGCGTACTTTGCGAACTTGAGTAAGT
>DAOWJU010000223.1 GCA_030640215.1 Desulfuromonadales bacterium | reverse complement strand
GAAACCCCGAGATGATGGCTAAACGCGAAGTTATCAATGCCGACGATCCAGAGCAGGAATATGCTCTGGCTCTGGAGAAATATGCAGCGCTTTGTGCTGCTGAAAAACAGGAAGTCCTCGATGCTGGTGGTCTGTATATCCTGGGTACCGAACGTCATGAATCACGCCGCATCGATAATCAGTTGCGTGGCCGTTCCGGACGACAGGGTGACCCGGGCGAAAGTCGTTTTTTTATGAGCCTTGAGGATGACCTGTTGCGCATCTTTGGTTCTCATCGGGTCTCTTTCGTGATGGAAAAGCTCAAAGTCCCTGAGAACGAGGCGATTGAACATGGCATGATTTCCAAGGCAATTGAGGGCGCGCAGAAGAAGGTCGAAGCACACAACTTTGAGATCCGTAAACACTTGATCGACTATGACGATGTCATGAACCGTCAGCGTGAGGTCATCTATCGTCAACGCAAAGAAGTGCTGGGCGGTGAAAATATTAAGGAAACCATTGAGGCGATTCTCGATGAGATGGTTGACGATATGGTGGCGACTTTCTGCCCGGACAAGACCGCTCCGGCTGATTGGAACTGGGAGAGCCTGACTGCTGATTTTGTCAGCCAGTTTAACTTTGAGGCTGAGATGCTGGACCCTGATAAAGGTCTTAAAGCTGTTGAACTCGAAGATGATCTCAAAGAACAGGTTGCAAAACGTCTGGCCGAGCGGACCGAAACGTTCACACCACCGGTCATGGAACATCTGATGAAGGTCCTGCTGCTGCAAACCATAGATAATAAATGGAAGGACCACCTGCTGTCGATTGACCATCTCAAAGAGGGCATCGGCATGCGCGCTTATGCACAGAAAAACCCCAAAGAAGAGTACAAGCGTGAAGCTTACGCTCTCTTCATGGAGATGATGGGACGTATTCGTCAGGAGGTTGCGCAGAAGCTCTTCCGTGTCCAGTTGGCCCGTGAGGAAGAAATCGCTGAGATGGAAGCAGCGCAACGACGTGAGCGTCTTGCTCTGGCCAGGCAGAGTGGACCGCAGTCAACGGCCAAGGGGCCAATCAAGCGTGACGCTGATAAGGTCGGTCGTAACGATGATTGTCCATGTGGCAGTGGTAAGAAGTATAAGAAATGCTGCGGGAAATAGTTTGGGTTCGCCGGTTCTACGTGGACTTGGAAGTATGCCTGTAGTGAACAAACAGCGGGGATTGCAAGGCCATTATCAGGAGGGATTGCATGGCCGGTTCTGACGTATCGACCTGTTCCAAAATACTCCTCCTTGAAGCGAAACCAGAGAGTCTTGCGGCAGTTCGCAATGTTTGGTCGAACGCAGAAGTCTTTGCGCGGGATCTTGGCCAGGCGCATGGCGTAGCCGATCAGATCTCCCGGGAAAAAATCCAGATGGTTCTCTGTGACCTGGTGGAAACTGATTGTCTGGGCCTTGAAGTGTTACAGCAGATTCGTCGCGTTCATCCCCACTTGCCACTTATTGCCGTTTTGCCAGATCAGGACTTTGCTATGGCCCTCTCTGCCTTTCGCAACGGTGTCGACGATGTTCTGATTTATCCTCTCGATAATGATGCCCTTCTCAAATCTTGGGACTATGTATCAAGTCGGGCGAAGATTGATACGCAACTGGCGCGTACCCAGCAAGCCGCCAAACGTTCTCTGGATGACTTGATTCTCCTCAAGGCGATTGGCGAGACTACGCGTAGCGCTGAAGATCTCCAGAAATTACTTGATCGCATCGTTGATTTGATTCAATCGGCTCTTGACGTAGAGATTGCCTCCCTGATGCTTGTCGATGATGAGGGTGATTTGAGGATTCGTTCTGCATGCGGGTTGCCTGCCGATGTCTTGGAAAATGTCACAATCGCACCCGGTGAAGGGGTCTCCGGTCATGTTCTGGTACAGGGAGAACCGGTACTGATCGACGATTTGTCGACTGATGGACGCTTTCCTCTGCGAGGTGGTGTTGCTCGTTATCGAACCGGTTCACTGCTTTCCGTGCCGATCCGTTATCAACAGCTCACCATGGGGGTGCTGAATGTCAACAACAAGCGCGATGGCGAAGCCTTTACCGGTGTTGACCAGGAATTGTTGTTGACGATTGCTCACCAGACTGCTCTGGCTATTGAAAATATGAAGCTGGTTGGTCGTTTGCAGGGGAAAAACCTGGAGATTGAACACGCCCATGCCGATCTGATGAAGCTTCACCAGAACCGGACCCGCTTTGTCTGCAACCTGTCCCACGAATTAAAGACCCCACTGACCTCTGTGCTTGGCTTCTCTGATCTCCTGCTCAACTTTTTTGATCAGATAGAGACGCCCAAGATGCGCGAATATATTGCCGGAATCTATTCAGAGGGCAAACATCTTGAACATTTGCTGACAGGCATGCTGCGACTCTTCTCGATTGATTCTGGCAGCGAAGACTGGCATTGGCAAAGCCTGTCCCTCAGTGAATGTTTTACACGTGTATTGCATGTCCATGACGTTGCAATAGCAGAGCTGAACCTGGATCTACAGGTTGCTTTCCCCACAGATCTCATGCCGCTCTGGGGAGACCAGGATAAACTGGAATTATTGCTTGAAGCCCTGGTCGATAATGCGGTCAAATTTAATCGCCAGGGCGGTCGCTTGTCAATCAGTGCTGCCAACCTGACTTTGCATGGCAAGCCAGCTGTTTATCTGCAGATTGCTAACCAGGGTCAAACGGTGCCAAGAGAGAGTGCGGACGATATTTTTCAGGAATATTCGCAACTTGGAGAGCTGGATGCTGGAAAGCCAAGTGGCGTCGGTATCGGTCTGGCAACCTGTCGGGCAATCCTGCGTCAGATGCATGGTGAAATTTTTCTCGAACCTGTTGAAGATGAGGGGACTTCTATCGGTCTCCTTCTGCCTACCACGGAGTTGACCAATGACTGAATCTGTTCTCGCTATACCAAAGGGGTTTAAGGCTGCAGCCTACAGCGCGGGGATCAAGAAGTCCGGGAAACTTGACCTGGCTTTGATCTGTGCAGACAAGCCGGTTGAGTGCGCCGGAGTTTTTACCACCAATAAGGTCGTTGCAGCACCCGTCAAGATTACCGAATCCCGGGTGCGTCAGGGACTCTGTCAGGCGATTCTGATTAATAGTGGCAATGCCAATGCCTGTACTGGCGCTCCAGGTCTTCAGGATGCGCGCCGCTGTGGCGATCTGGTTGCGGAAAGTCTCGATATTGCCCCAGAGATGGTCGCTGTCACTTCTACGGGGGTGATCGGTGTTCCTTTGCCGATGTACTGTTTCGAAGAGCATGTACCAAATCTCTGTAGAATGTTGAGCCATGACCAGTTTGACGGCGTGGCCAAAGCCATGATGACAACGGATGCCTTTCCGAAAATGTCTAGTCGCACTATTCAAGTCGATGGTCAGGAGGTTCGTCTGCTGGGTCTGGCCAAGGGGGCCGGGATGATTCATCCTGATATGGCAACCATGCTGGCCTTTGTCGTTACTGACGCAGTGCTGGCCGATGGCTTGCTGGAGGACTC
Organism: Desulfuromonadales bacterium; assembly: GCA_030640215.1. Classification (GTDB taxonomy): domain Bacteria; phylum Desulfobacterota; class Desulfuromonadia; order Desulfuromonadales; family BM103; genus M0040. Next base: position 6,992 of record DAOWJU010000223.1, on the reverse strand, counting down.
TTTGCGGCAGGCTGTGAATGGTTCTTTTAATCGGATTACCGTCGACCGCGATACCTCAACGAATGATACGGTCTTGTTGCTGGCCAGCGGTGATGCGGAAAATTCGGAGATTTCTGAGGGTTCAGCTGAGTTGGAGCAGTTCAATGGTGCCCTGAATGAAATTATGCTGGAGCTGGCAAAAATGATTGTTCGGGATGGCGAAGGTGCGACAAAGCTGGTGCGTGTGCAGATCAACGGTGCGGCGAACGATGCGGATGCCCTGGTTGCTGCCCGCAGTGTCGCAACCTCACAGTTGGTCAAAACTGCTTTCTTCGGCGAGGACGCCAACTGGGGGAGGATTATTGCTGCGGTCGGTTATTCTGGGGCCGCTGTGGATCCTGCCCAGGTGAGCATTCTATTTGATGATGTCGCCATGGTTGTCAAGGGACTAGGCCTTGGTTCTGAACAGGAGACCAGGGCTAGCGAGATACTGAAAAAGCCGGAGTTTACAGTGACGGTCGAGCTTGCTCTGGGCGAAGGGCAAGCCTACTACTATACTTCTGACCTTACTTACGATTATGTAAAGATCAATGCTGATTACCGTACCTGATGATCTCACTTTTTTTGTTGATGGCCGCTGAAAAGTACAGATGACTTCTCCTGCAAAACACATCGATCACACTCTATTGAAAGCTGACGCCACCAGTGCGAACATTGCCATGCTTTGCGAAGAGGCTGTGGAGTACGGCTTTGCTTCGGTCTGTATTCCGCCCTGCCATGTACCTCAAGCAAGCCGCCTCCTTTATGGCTCCGAAGTCGCGGTCTGTACCGTTGTCGGCTTCCCTTTAGGCAGTCAAACCACGGAAACCAAGGTTTTTGAGACTCGGCAAGCTATTTCCTCGGGGGCTGGTGAAATCGATATGGTGATCAATCTGGGCTCTGCCCGAAGTGCTGATTTAAAAAATGTGCAGGATGATATCAGTCGGGTGGTTGCCGCATCGGAAAACGCAATCGTTAAAGTGATTATCGAATGCTGTCTCTTCTCTGCTGATGAAAAGCGCAAACTGGTTGATGTGGTTGCTGAGAGCGGGGCCGATTATGTCAAAACCTCAACCGGTTTCGCGGCAGCAGGAGCAACGGTTGATGATGTCCGTCTGATGACAGAGGCCGCATCTGCACGAATCAAAGTCAAGGCAGCTGGTGGCATTCGTGACTGGCCAACCTGTCAGGCGATGTTGAAGGCTGGTGCCAGCCGGATTGGCACCAGTGCCGGAGTGGTGATTGTGCAACAGTGGCAGGAATCTGCAGGTCTACCATGACGATGGATGGGAGACGGGCAGTCTGGATTGTTCTTGATGGCGTCGGACTTGGTGCTTTGCCGGATGCGCAGGACTATGGTGATGAAGATGCCGCCACCTTGCCCCATGTGGCAGCGGCGTGCGGTGGCTTGAATTTACCGAATCTGCAGCGGCTCGGCATGGGCAATCTGGCGGATATTGAGGGTGTGCCGCCACTTGCGAAACCTTGTGGTGCTTATGGTCGGCTTGCTGAACGTTCTGCGGGTAAAGATAGCATCGTTGGCCACTGGGAACTTGCCGGAGTCGTCCTCGACCAGCCCTTTACCACTTATCCGCAAGGCTTTCCGGAGCAGTTGATCGCAGCCTTTGTCGAAATAGCTGGAATTCAGCCTCTTGGCAATGTGCCCGCTGGTGGCCTTTCGGTTCTTAAGGAGTATGGTGCAGAGCATGTCAAAACCGGTCGGCCAATACTCTATACCAGTGTCGATTCTGTATTTCAAATTGCCGCGCATGAAGAGATTCTGCCGCCGGATAAGTTGTATAAACTTTGTCAGGCCGTTAAACCCCTGACGGATGATTACAATATCGCCAGAGTGATCGCCAGGCCCTTTATCGGCAGTGAACAGCAAGGTTTTCGCCGTACCCCTCGCCGCAAGGATTTCCCTGCGCCGCCACCTCAAGCGACCCTCCTCGAATGTCTGACTGCGAAAGACTATACGGTCTCAGCTGTGGGTAAAATTTACGATCTTTTTGCTGGCCGAGGAATTTCTCGTAGCACGACAACCGTTGATAATGCCGATGGCATGAGTAAGACCCTGGCGGAACTGGAAACGCTGGACAAGGGACTGCTGATGGTCAATCTGATCGATTTTGATATGGCTTACGGGCATCGTAACGATGTTGTCGGCTTTGGCCGTGCTCTTGAGGAGTTTGATGCCTGGTTGCCGCAATTACGCGAGAAAATGCGCCCAGACGATCTTCTGGTGATCAGTGCCGATCATGGCTGCGATCCGACAACTCCGGGGAGTGATCATACCCGTGAGTACGTTCCTGTCCTGCTCTGGGCAAAATCGATGTTGGCGGGGACTGCGTTGGGAGATCGGCAGTCCTTCGCTGATCTGGGTGCAACTCTGGCCGCATATTTCACTGTTTCTGGAGTGGCGTCTGGTGAGAGCTTTATTGATGAGTTAGGGCTCTGACGAGTACCCTTGAGTGATGGGCTCAGCTTTTCAGTTGTGCTTCGGCAAAATCGCCGACCCCGTTGTGGCTGGATGAGACCTCTCTGAGGAAATGCTCCCTGATGAATTTCTGCAGATGTACCTTGTGCTCATCTGGGATGTCATCGAAACCGACACCAAAGCCCTGAAAATAATTGTTCTCAGCTTCGGGTTTGATCGTGTACAGGACCGTCGATTTTACTTCGATTTCCTTGCAATGGCCAAGCAGCGGGAAGACTACCGTCACCCGATCACCTTCTTTGACTTTTGTAGGGGCTCTAAAGAAAAGTCCAAGCATGCTAAGGCTTAAGACATCTGCGAGGATGAATTCATTCTCCTCAATACTGTACATCCCGGGAAGTTTTAAACGCAGGCGAAGGTTCTGTCGCGGGTGTTTTTCCACGTGACGCTGGATGAGGGAGAAAAGTTCAAAAAGTTCGACAGGAACCCCCAGCGTTTCGATGGGAGTTAATTCAGCCGCTCCTGCACCGTCCTGCTTGAGCGCGATGACGGGTAAGTCCCCCGATTTGATTCTTTGCGTTGTGTCTTTGTCAAGAGACAGCTCCGGATCAGCAAAAAGAGCTTCGCCGATAATCAACAGGCAAGGTGTGCTTTCCTGAAGAAAGGCCACGGCCTGGTTGGTTTTGCGCGCAGACAAGACGCGGTAACCCCAATGCTTGAGGATCGGTTCCAAAGTCGCCAATAGATCTGGACGGTTGTCGGCTACTAAAATACTTTTCATAATCAATTCAGCTTCTTTATGATGGTTTGTTCGGTTGCTATCCGCCATTGCCTGTTGCGAAGAAGGTCATTTCGTGAAGTTAAGAGCAATTTAACGTATTCACCAACTTGAGCAAAGGAGAAAGTTGTATGTTGTGCTAATCTCTGACAACAATGCTTTCACTGATGCAGATTAAACAACGAGCTCATTATCTTGTAGAATGGCTTAACGACTGAATCTTTATTTGTGTAAATAAGTGGGTTGAGAATGATTATAAGAAAGGTCATTGAATCAACAGAAAACAGTCTTCTTTGTGAGTTTGCATGCCACAGCCAGGCCTCAAAAGGCCGGCAGATTGAGGAAGGCGCTTGTCCGGTTCGTACCATATTTCAGGTTGATCGTGATCGCATTCTGCATAGTAAAGCTTTTCGACGGCTGAAATATAAAACTCAGGTGTTCCTGTCGCCAGAGGGAGACCATTATCGTACGCGACTCACTCATACTCTCGAAGTCAGTCAGGTCGCCAGAACCATGGCTCGGGCTCTACGACTCAATGAGGATCTTACCGAAGCTGTCGCCTTGGGCCATGATCTCGGTCATACACCATTCGGGCATGCTGGTGAGCGTGCTCTTGCTGAATTGTTGCCTGACGGGTTCCATCATGTGAACCAGAGCTTGAGAGTCGTAGATCAGCTTGAAAAAAATGGTGCAGGTCTCAACCTTTCGTGGGAAGTTCGTGATGGAATTCTGCGGCATTCAAAAGGACTGGGGGCTTTGATGGGGCAAAGTCGTAAGAACCTTCCTGCAACACTTGAGGGGCAGCTCGTGCGCCTCTCAGATGTGATTGCTTATGTCAATCACGACCTGGATGATGCCATCCGAGGGGGGGTTGTCAATAATAAAGATGTACCTTCTTCCCTACGCAGCGCCCTCGGTGAAAACTCTTCGCAACGTTTGAATACCATGGTCACCGATTTAATCGAGACGACTATGGCGGGAGGTTATGCTGCCGTGCAAATTTCCGAATCTGTTGCCGATCATTTATCCGAGCTCCGCAGCTGGCTGCATGAAAATGTTTACCGTGCAGAAGTCGTTGAAGATGAATTTCGCAAGGCTAGCCGGGTTCTACGTGAATTGTTTGCATATTTCGTTGAAAAACCTCAGGAAATAGTTGCGTATGGTGGCAATTGTGACGTTGATGATCCCGATGAAATTATCATTGCTGATTTCCTTGCCGGGATGACTGATCGCTATGCCATGAACCTCTACCAAAAGCTTTTTTTTCCGCAGCCGTGGAAGACCTTATAGCCGGGTGCTCAGAAAAGCTGTCCCCTCTGCCGGGATGCTTGACACCTGAGAAGGCAATATGATAGTTTTTTAGCGCCTTTACAGCTATTTTCAGGCTCTGTGAATCGGCGAAAATGATGGTTGATGCCGACCACTTGCGTATTGTTTTTCAGGTGAACGACGTCGATTTTGTTATGCCGGTTGATGATTTGCTGGCAATCCGGGGTTTGGATGAGGACGATTTGGCTCCACTGGATCAGTCTTCCGAACCTTTTCAACTCGGTTCTCTGGCTTATCGAGAAACCGATGTTCGGGTCTATGACCTGGCGTTGCTCTTTAATCTGTCGGCAGAAAGTAACTGTGAAGCAGGGCAGTTGCTGATCTTTGCCGGGTCCGATTGGCCTTGGGCTGTCAGAGTGAGACGTGTGAAATCGGTGGCCGTGATTATCGTCTGTTGGATCTAAACCAAGTACTGGAAGACCCGGATTTTACGGTTTGTTGACTGAAGGACTAAGGAGATTGGCATGAGCAAGAGACTGCTGTTGGCCGACGACAGTATAACGATCCAAAAGGTTATCCAGATTACCTTTGCGCACGAAGATTATGAGCTGACTATTACCGACAATGGTGATGCCGCTCTGCTCAAGGCCCAGGAGATCAAGCCTGATCTGGTAATGACTGATATTTATATGCCAGGCAAAAATGGCTATGAGTTGACCAGTGCCATCAAACAGGACCCTGCTCTCCAGCATGTGCCTGTGCTGCTGTTAGCAGGCTCTTTCGAACCGTTTGATGAAGACAAGGCCAGGAGCTGTAAGGCTGACGCCTGGATAGAAAAACCTTTCGAGTCACAAAGCCTGATTGATAAAGTTGCCGAACTGCTCAGTGCAGCTCAGGAGGCTCCGTCTCCCGTTTCCGAACCGGCTCCTGTCGCTGCACCGGAACCTGTTGCTGCACCGGAACCTGTTGCCGCTGTTGAGGAAATGCCGCTGGCGGCTTTTGATGAACCTGTTAGTGCTGAACCAGAGCTGACGGCAGCATCAGATGATCCTTTTGGTGATATCTCCTTTGAAGAAGAGGTGCCAGCCGCAGAGCCTGAGCCTGTCGCTGCAGCAGATGACTGGAGTGATGTTGCCGCAGAGCCAGCAGTTGCAGAGCCAGTAGCCGTAGCACCCGCGGTTGAAGAACCTGTCGTGGAAGATGTTTTTGCCGCTGAGCCCGTTGAAGAGATTGCTGAAGATTTCAGCTTCGTTGAAGAGGAACCGGCTGCGGTTTCTCCTCCTGCTGAAGAAGCCCCGGTTGCGGAAGTTGATCTCGATGTTTTTGATATGGATGAAGACGAGATTATGCCCCTTGGGGATGATGATATCCTGGGCGAGGAAGACCTTGAGCCGGCCATGCCGGAGCAGACTCTTGCCGCCTGGTCTCGTGATGATTCGGGTGATGATGTTTTTGCTGAAACGCTTGAGGAAGCTCCTGCCATCGAGAGTGAAGCCGCTTTTGTGGCTCCCGTTGCTGAGCCTGCTTTCGTGGAGGAAAATTTTGCTGTTGCCGCTAATGAACCGGTGGCAGAACCTTTGCCTGTTGAGGAATCGGTCGCCGCCTTTGAAATCCCGGTGCCTGTAGTAGAAGAGCCGGTGCCCGCAATCGAGGAGCCAGAACCTGCTGCTGTGGCTGCTACTATGGCTGATGTTGAAGCGAAAGCCTCTGCCTTGGGTGAGGAAGAGCTTGAACAGATCATTGAGAAAGTAGTGACGAAAGTTGTGGAAAAACTGGCGGGATCAATTCTGGAACGAGTTGCCTGGGATATTGTCCCTGATCTTGCAGAAAATCTGATTCGCGAAGAGATCCGCAAAATTAAGGATGCTGCGGCCTGATAATAAGTCGTAACCAATAGATTGACGTGTGAAATGGGGATTGTTAAAATCCCCATTTCCTTTTGTCAGTAGTTTGAAAATGCTTAATAGACGTTTTGGAAGGATGTGCCACCGATGGAAGAGAAGCTGAACAAGGGTTATGAACCTCATGATGTTGAACGCAAGTGGTATCAGACGTGGGAAGAAAACGGCTATTTCTGTGCCGACGAGAAATCTGCAAAGCCGCACTACTCAATCGTGATCCCGCCGCCAAATGTTACCGGCGTGTTGCACATGGGGCATGCCCTCAACAACACCCTGCAAGACATTCTGGCCCGCTGGAAGAGGATGTCTGGTTGTGAAGTCCTCTGGATGCCGGGCACCGACCACGCCGGAATTGCTACCCAGAATGTTGTTGAGAAGCAACTGGCCGCAGAAGGACTTGATCGCCACGCTATCGGTCGGGAAGACTTTGTCAAGCGCGTCTGGACCTGGCGTGAAGAGTCCGGCGGGAAGATTATCGAACAGCTCAAACGTCTGGGTGCTTCCTGTGATTGGCAGCGTGAGCGCTTTACCATGGACGAAGGTCTCTCCAAGTCTGTGCGGGAAGTTTTTGTTCGGCTTTATGATGATG
>DAOWJU010000288.1 GCA_030640215.1 Desulfuromonadales bacterium | reverse complement strand
GACGTTCTGACTTGCGCAATAACAGTGTGTTTCACGCGGTGATTTACGTTGTTCCTTTTCAACTTCGACGTCAAAGTCGACCACCACAGGCAGATGATCCGAAAAAGCCACCATCGGTACCTGGAAATCTCGCACTTTAATCTCTTTGCTATGAAGGACAAAATCGAGATGCCGGTACGGCTTTTTGCTTGGATAGGTCGGCAATCCCTCGATGTTGGCATTCTGCAAGCCTGTCGCCGCTAGAAACATATCAATCTCTCGCTCACCCCATAGCATGTTGAAATCTCCGGCTACAATGCAGGGTCTCTCAGTTTTCTTTACCAGGTCGTAAAGGGCGCTTAGTTGATGATGCCTCGTTCGAGCTCCAAGTGACAGATGCGCCAGATAAACGACCAGATGTTCCAGCTCCAGTTCGATCACCAGCTTTTTCATCCCCCGCTCAAAGAAATGAAAGGTCTCGTTGCGGATCCGATCCCTGGCCAGAAATGCATTCCCTTGATTTCTCACCACTGGGACACGTCGCCAGAACGATTGCTGCCCGTACTTGATCGCATGCGAGTGATAGTGCCCGAGTGATTCAGCAATTTGTTCGACCTGGTTCTTGCCACCAGTGCGATACGAACCATGATCCACTTCAACCAGGCCAATCAGATCAGGCTCCAGTTCACGCATGAATTTTGTAATTCGCGTCAGGTTCTTACCTGAGGGACGTGCATAGTTATGAACTTTCGGACCTGTTGCATAACATATGTTGTAGAGTAAAAACCTCATCGAGCCTCCCAAACCATTAAAACACTCCTGCGCGAGAACACAAGGGGCGGTCTGATAGGATTGAATTTATCCTCTACTCGTTATAGGTCTATGGTGTGTCCTGGTTTCGATCTTTGGCTGCCCGCCGACGTTTACGCAGTTTGGCGCGGCCGCCGAAAAAAAGCCCGCAGACGGTCAAGACCCAGACGGTAGTTAAAAGGATTGTTTCAGTGGTTGTCAGCATGTTGGGACTCCTTCACTTCTTGTTACAATCATATCAATAGCGATAGCCAGAAGATTTGACGTTCATCAAAGAATCGTCGGCGAAAGCGTCCGAACCGGAGCAGAATGTTTGTTAGTATACTTTGCTGCACTTCAAATTTTCGATAGACTTAAGAAGTCTCACCTCTTTGCATCGGTTCGCTCGTTTGCGAACCCGTTTTGTGTCATTGAAACCGTCTCAACGGAGTAAATGAATGAGTTATGTCTATTTAAATGGGGAGTTCGTCAAGAGCGATGCTGCGATGGTCTCCGTTTTTGACCAGGGATTTTTGTACGGTGACGGAATCTTTGAAAGCTTTCGTTCCATTGGCGATCAGCTTTACCAGTTTCCCCAGCACTACCAAAGACTGTTGCAATCAGCCGAAGCGCTCTGTTACCCGTTGGCCTTTACCCAACAAGAACTTGAAACGATTCTTCTGGAACTGCGGCAAAGAAATGATCTGCACGAAGCCTATTACCGCATCACCATCACTCGCGGTAAGGGACAGATTGGGTTCCAGCGCAGCATGGAGAATGATCTGACTTGTCTGGTGGTTGGCAAGGAGTTCCAGGGCTTCGACAGCGCCTGTTACAATCAGGGCATTCAACTGCGCGTGGCTCAAACGCGCAGAAATGCTCCGGAAGCGATCAATCCGAAAATCAAATCAACCAGTAATCTCAATAGCTTGTTAGGCAAACTCGAAGCCAAGGCGTCGGGAGCTTTTGAGGTGATTATGCTGAACAATAAGGAGCATATCTGCGAAGGGGCTTCTTCGAATATCTTCTGGACCAAGGGCCAGTGGGTCTTTACTCCCGGTGCCTCGACCGGTCTGCTGGAAGGGGTGACGCGCTCCACCATTATGCGGCTATGCGAAGAAAAACTGAACCTGCGTGTCATCAGCGGAGAATTCAAACTTCAAGACCTGAAATTCTCCGACGAGGTCTTTATCACCTCTACCTCTCTGGAGGTGATGCCCGTGGTCAAGGTTGACGATTTTACAATCAATCAGGGCTTGGTTGGCCGGGTAGCATTTGACCTGCGTGAGGAGCTTCATCGGGATATGGGGAAACAGGTCTGAGGCCTCTGTCGTTCAATCGGGCCAAGCCTTTAAATTCCCGGAATTCCAATTGGACCTGGAAGGTCAGGGATGCAGCCGGTTACTGTCAGGAGGGTCATCAACAAGAGCAATGTCATTAATATCATCTTTTTCATTTTATTTTTCCTGTAAAGGTTCTTGGGTATATCAAATCGTGAGCTTCACACCATTTCAAACCGATCATCATACCGTTCGATCAGTTCCCTCCAGTCGTAGTGAGCAACATGTGAATGCAATTCTCCTGTCTCCTGGACCGGATTCTTAAGCATTTCGCGCAGTCGTTTCAACAAACCATCAAAATCATCGTAGAGGAAGCGGTCTTGCATTGCTGCCGGGATATGCTCGGGGTAGGCAAGACGTCGAGGTAGTAGTGGCGCGCAGTGGCAGTAGATCGCCTGTACGACGCTGGCGCCAAAAAAGTCGTGGTTCGAGTGGACCGGCAGGATGTCGGCTCGCCAGAGCCAGCGCGCATAGTCGGCGAAATCCTTGGCGTAGCCGAATTGTATGATGCGCTCACCAAGACGTTGCTGTGCTTCGGTGAAGATTGTCGGGCACTTGCGGTAGGACTCGCCGAGGACCGCCACTTCGAAGTCCAAGCCTTCATCTTGAAGTTGGTAGAGAGCCCGGAAGAATTCTTCCGGGTTTTTGTCGTACTCCCAGCGGTGGTTCCAGAGGATCAACGGCGGTTTCTTTGTATCTGGCACTTCTGGTTGATATTGATCAAAGCGTTGCAGTTCGACACCCAGGTGAAGAACCTCACTTTTGGCCTTGATCAGAGCCAGGCTGCCGAGTTCGTTCTGGTCAGGAAAACCCTTGAGGAATTCAGGTAACTGGCCATTAAAGGCGTCGAGATGATATTGGGAATTAAAGAGTACAGAGTCGGCAGCCAGGGCGCTGGTGTAGTTGATGAACGCATAGTGTGCACGCTGTTGTGCCGGGTTCGCACCGTTCGGTGACCAGGGGTAGCTGAGCTGGTTCTCGTGGAAATAGAGTGCGGTCGAGATCCCCGCCGTTTTTTTGCGGGTCAGAGCCAGAAAGGTGGTCAGGTCGAGCATGTCGGAGGCGAGCAGCAGGTCAGGTTTGCAATCGCTCTCCATAAACTGCCGTGCCAGAGTCACCGCGCCGCCATGCATGCGCCATTTCCAGTGTCGTCCACTCAACGTCAGCAACTCGACCTCATGACGGCTATTGCGTGCGTATTCTTCAGCCCAGGCGGAGTGGGAGCCGGTATGGAAGGGCTCGATTAGACATATCTTCATCGTGTGATCTCCATAAGGTCGCTGATTCTAGTCGGCGATGGGAAATTTGACAAGTGAGATATGGAGACGGGTGCATTCAGCCGGGGTGTACACCGACCAGTGGATATATATGACCGATACGGTTATACTGGAGCCAGCTCTACTCTCAAGAAATAAATACAGGATTACGACATGTTTATTAGATGGCAAAAAATACCCGTGACTCTCCTGATCTTAACTCTGTTGCTACCCGGGCCTGGCGTTTTTGCCAAACAGCCCTCAGCAACGCCAGAATTCACCAATCGTTTGAGCAAAGAGAAGAGTCCCTATCTTCTACAACACGCGCATAACCCGGTCGACTGGTACCCTTGGGGCGATGAGGCTTTTGCCTTGGCTCGCGAAACCGGCAAGTTGATTTTTCTTTCGATTGGCTATTCGACCTGTCATTGGTGCCATGTCATGGCCCATGAAAGTTTCGACGATAGTGAAGTTGCCGCACTGCTTAATCAGAACTTTGTCTCTATCAAGGTCGACCGTGAAGAACGTCCGGATATTGACCGGGTCTATATGCAGGTTTGTCAGCGTTTGACCGGCAGCGGTGGCTGGCCTCTGACCATCATCATGACACCGGATGGTGTGCCGGTTTTTGCTGGTACGTTCATCCCCAAAGAGGAACGTTACGGTCGGATGGGGATGATGAAGCTGCTGCCAGCGATTGCGACCAGGTGGCAAGAGGATCCAGAGCAGTTGCGCACCTCCGGCGAAAAAGTACTTGAGAGCTTGCGCACGCAGGAGCAGACAACCAGCCGAGATAAGATCAGTCGACAGATCTTTACCGTCGCCGAAAATAATTTTAAGCAGAGTTTTGATCGCGAATATGGAGGTTTTGGTAACGCTCCCAAGTTCCCTCGTCCACACAGCCTGACTTTTCTACTGCGACGGTATCGGCAGACGGGTGATGAAAAGCTGCTTGAAATGGCTGAAGTGACTCTGCAGGCCATGCGCCGTGGTGGTATATACGATCAAGTCGGATACGGTTTTCATCGTTACTCCACCGATGCCGAGTGGCTGGTGCCGCACTTCGAAAAGATGCTTTATGACCAGGCCGGTCTGGCTCTGGCCTATATCGAGGCCTATCAGGTGACAGGCCGCGAGGAGTATGCCCAAACGGTACGTGAGATCTTCACCTACCTGTTGCGCGACATGGCTTCACCTGAGGGAGGCTTCTACTCGGCAGAGGATGCTGATTCGGAGGGCGTAGAAGGCAAATTCTACACTTGGAAAGAGTCGGAACTCGCTAAGTTGCTTGGTAAAGATGAGACCAGTCTTTTCACGAAAATCTATGGTGTGGAACAATATGGCAATTACGATGACGAAGCGAGTAGTGACGAAACCGGCAGCAATATCATACATCTTGTTGAGCCGCTGGCAGAGCAGGCGCTGAATGTCCGATTCACTCAGGATCGTTTGCAACAACGGCTGGATAAGGATCTGCGCAAGCTGTTTGCAGCGCGGAGTAAACGGGTACGCCCCCATCGTGATGATAAGATCATCACCGCCTGGAACGGTTTGATGATTTCCGCTCTGGCCCGAGGAGGTCAGGCCCTGGATGAAGGTCAATATGTGGCGACAGCCAGTCTGGCGGCTGATTTTATCCTCAAGGAATTACGTAACAGCGAAGGACGTCTGCTCAGGCGTTACCGTGAAGGCGAGTCGGCAATTCCTGCTTTTGCCGAAGACTATGCGTTCCTGGCCAAGGGTCTGCTCGATCTCTATGCCGTCTCCCTGAAGACGGAGCGTTTAGCTCAGGCGATAGACCTGGCGGAAGATTTGGCCAAGCTGTTTAGTGATGAGACGAGCGGTGGTTTGTATGAAACTGCTGCTGATGCTGAGTCGCTGGTCTTGCGGCCGAAAAATGCCTTCGATGGGGCTCTGCCGGCAGCGAGTTCAGTCGCGCTTGAAGTTTACTCGCGGCTCTTTCTGCTGACAGGAGATGTGCGCTGGCAGAAATTGTCTGACCGATTGCTGCTGGCTCTTTCAGCTGAAGTGTCGAGATACCCAGCTGGTTATGCACAACTGCTACAGGGTGCTGCCTGGTCGCTCGAACCGAGTCGGGAGGTTGTCATCGCTGGGACACCGGGGACATCATCGTTCAATGCGATGCGTGATGTGGTTAATCGCAGCTATGCTCCGGAGAGTGTCTTTGTCCTGCACTCAACCGATGATGCAGAAATCGTCAAGCTTGCCCCCTATGTCGAATGGATGCTGCCTGTCGAAGGGCGGGCTGCGGCTTATGTCTGTCAGAATTTTGCTTGTCAGAAACCTTTGCTTGATCCACAAGAATTGAAAAGACAGTTGGCATCACCGCCGAAAGTGAAGTGATAGTACAGGGAGCAGGTCGGACCGAGTCACTGGGTTGGACGTGGAATACGTTGCACTGCCACCAGGGAAACCAGACTGAAAGCGGCCCCGACGACAAAAGGTATGCGGTAATCGATCATCCAGAGTGCTCCGCCGATGGCTGGCATGACCACGGCGGCGATGTGATTGATGGTGAAGCCGACCGCCATGCTCGGGGCGATATCCTTGGGGTCGGCAACTTTCTGGAAATAGGTGCGAATGGCAATGGCGAAATTGTACAGGATGTGATCGAGGATATACATGGTGACAATCACCCACTTTGTGTCGCTGAAGGCGTAGACTAGAAAGATGGCGATCAGGCCGCCATACTCCACGGAGAGAACCCGGCGTTCACCAAAGCGGACAATAGCCCGGCCGATAGCGGGACTCAGTACGAAGTTGACAGCGTTATTGGCAACAAACAGCAGGGTGATCTCAGTCACGGTACACTGGAACACCTTGACCAGCAGATAGACTGAAAAAGCCATAAAAATCTGGCGCCTGGCACCAGCCATGAAGGTGAGAAAATAATAGAGGGAATATTTGCGCCGGAAAATCATCTTGCGGTGCTGCGGCGTCACCTCTTTGTGGGTTGGATCCTGTAGCAATCCCCAGATGCCGGCCCCCACAACCAGAATTCCGATCGCTAAAAACATGACCCGATAACTGCACAGCAGGCCCATCAGGAAGAGTAGCAGACCGACGACGATACTGGTTGCCGCGGCCAGGCTACGGAGCCGACCAAATATCAATGGAGAGGTCGCGGTGTTGAAATATTGCAGGGTTAACGACTGGTTGGTGGTCTCGTAATAGTGAAAGCCGAAGCTCATGATCAGCGTGGTGATTACCAGGCCGGTAAAAGTAGGGAAGAACCCGGTCAGGCCAATGCCAACGCCGAGAAAGACAATGGAGAGGGCTGAAAGCCGGTGCTCCTTGATCACCAACATGACGAAAACGGCCAGCAGCGCCAGAAACCCAGGGATCTCGCGTACCGAGCCGATGATGCCGACCTGCAGACCGTCGAGGCCAGCATTCTCTACGGCAAAATTGTTGAACAGGATCATCCAGCACTGGAGTCCAACGACCGAAGCAGTCGTCTGGACGATCAGAAAACGCAACATGGGCCGCTGCTCGCTTGTTACCATTCTTTGGGCCTTTCCTGTTACGTGTTTAAAACGAGTTGTGAACAAAATCGAGGTCGGTTATGAGCGTTGTTATCTTACTGGAGATTAGCATACAAGTCCTGATCCAATTCTGCTTACATTGAGAAAAGTTGAGAGTTTGAACTTTGGCATAGGACTGAGCGTGCCACTGTGGCAGGATTGAAGCTCTATACACGCAAGAGGTGGAAATCACCCTCAATCCCCCTTTGAGACAGGGGAGGCAAGAGAACTCAGATTATGATGTTAGAAAAAAGCGACTCCCTGAATTTGCCGCTCTGCCAAGAATGTGGTGGGCGCTGTTGTCAGGGCAGTCCCGGCATCTGGGTTGACCCAGAGCGCTTTTTTGCACTTTTTTTCTCCGGGCAACGTTTGACGCTAGAGCAGCTGCGCGAACGATTGCCTGCATTGGGGCTGGTGCTCTGGGAGAAGACCGGCGTGCCGATTCCTGCTCCCCGATCATTGGCCTCTGGATGCGCGTTTCTTACCGCCGACGGCTGCCGTTTCTCGGTTGCTGAGCGGCCTTGCCAATGTCTGGCGTTAATTCCAAATCTAGAGACACTTGAGCATCAGCAGGGTTGTCTCTGCCTGGTGCCGGAGGAATTCAGCCGGGATGTGGCCCGACAGCGTTGGCAGAACTATTGGCAGACTGTCTGACTTGTGTCTAGACAAGAGATCACAGATCGATTAAAAGTAGTCTCTTTATTACTCAAAAAACAGAAGGAGAATTATCATGGCTAAAGCGAGCGCACGGCACATTCTGGTGCCTAGTGAGGTTGATTGCAATACCCTTAAAAAACAGATTGAAGGCGGTGAGGATTTCGCAGAAGTCGCCAAACAGCATTCCCAGTGCCCGTCCGGTGCCCAAGGCGGTGGATTAGGTGAATTTACGCCAGGACAGATGGTCAAAGAATTTGACGAAGTGGTTTTCTCCGGCGAAATCGGCAAGGTCCACGGCCCGGTCAAAACCCAGTTTGGCTATCATCTGATCGAAATCACCAATCGCACCGATTAAGAAGTTGCTTCATCGAAAAAACTTAAAAGGACACTCGCCTGAAACAAAGCGGCGAGTGTCCTTTTTTTGTTATGACTGGTGACATGTTACAATGTAAGAAGGGAAAACCCTAACCTCTGGAGAGAGTATGTTGGAAGACCTGCAACTGGCTGCCAAGGTTCATTACAGCTTCCTGCCAGAAGACTACGAAGATGATCGACTGAATGTCGCGGTCAACCTCAGCGGTCATTGAATCAAGCCATCCTGGATCAGGCAGAGTCGCATGGCGATGACGGCTTTAACGATGATGTCTTGCTGATGAGTATTACGCTCAAATAGAGATATACACTGGGACTGCGGTTAACTTAACCGGTTGCAATATTTTTATCGATTCTTACATGTCACCTCTTCCTTTGACCTAAGTACAGTTCCAAGTATAATCGTCGAAGTCTTCTTTGTGCAGCTTCCTGATAATTCTGAGGCTCGTAAATACTAAATATGTAACTATCCGAACACGTCTTCTATCTCGGAAATGGAGAAAATTTATGAATCGAATCCTGGCCTTAATTTGCATCTTTCTTTTGTTAGGTGTT
>DAOWJU010000117.1 GCA_030640215.1 Desulfuromonadales bacterium | reverse complement strand
TGCGACCGGTTCACTCACGGCCGGGGTCATCGGGATTGAAACGGCCGGAGTTGAAAAGGTCTTGGCTGAAACGGTCTTGGCTGAGACAATCGGGGGTTCAGCCTCACGCTCCGCCATCGTCAGCTGATCCGTCTCTGTAGCAATAAGCAGGGTTTTCTCTGCTTCTGGTGAATATTCGTTTACAACAATCTGCTGAGTATCGGTCGGCTTAGCGACCGGCTCGAAACCAAACATCATGTCAGACAAAACCCCGGCCAGCCACCAGACCAGACAAAGCAGGAGTAAAGCTGCGCCACCCAAAACCACCGGCAGTGGCAGGTAGGGTATACGCTCCACCATCTTGGGGCGCAAGGCCTCTGGTTTCGTCTGCCCGTCAGCCTTTTTCTGTTGCTGCAGATCACGCAGCATTTGGTTAATCAAACTCATTGCAACACGCTCCGCAGCAAGTAAATGACCAAAACAATTTCCAGAAGAGTAATGATACCGATTGTAAAATTGAATGATTTGCCAGCCAGCAGTGATCTGGAGAGTTGCGTTGCATCTTCGGTATCACGACTGGCCGTTTTTACTTGTGGCAGATCAACCACTCTCTGGCCTTGACCATAAGCAACCATCAAGGCTTTATGGCAAATGATGTTGACCAATCGTGGGATGCCTCGACTGGAGCGATAAACAGCGTCGAGGGCAGCAGTATCGAACAGCGTGCCTTCTCCATGGCCGGCCACCTTCAGACGGTAATTGACATAACCAGTAACAGCCTCACGATCCAACGCAGGCAGATCATAACTGAAAGTTATACGTTGACGCAGTTGACGTAAATCGCTGCTTTCAAGCATTTTGTTCAACTCTGGCTGGGCGAAGACGACAATCTGCAGCAGCTTCTGTTTTTCCGTCTCCAGATTACTGAACAGACGCAACGCTTCCAGAGTCTCTTGAGGCATGGCTTGCGCTTCGTCAATGCAAAGCACAGCTTTTTTGCCCTTCTGCTGCAGCACTACCAATTGCTCCGTAATCCGTTTGACCAGATCATGCATGGTAATGCCGTGAGGAATATTAATCCCAAGCTCTTCGGCGAAAGCCTGATAAAGCTCAAAAGGTTTCAGGAGAGGGTTGGGCAGATAGGCCGTCTGAAAGTCATTATTCAACGCGACAATCAGTTTACGACAGAGAAGAGTTTTACCAGTCCCGACTTCACCGGTAATTTTGATCAGACCTTCGCCGCTTTGCAATGCAACCAGCAGAACATTCAAAGCCTGTTGATGGCCGGTGTAATTATAAAAATAATCGGGATCAGGCGTCAACGAGAATGGAGCTTCCCGCAACTTGAAATGTTCCTGATACATGAAACGATACCCCCCAAGACTGGTCAGCTTGCCAACCAGCAAATAGTGAGTAGTATATAGGCTAATTTAAAAATAAACCAAGAAATAACGACTTATATCCCATCGCCGAAAGAAAGGAGGCCTTATGACGCTTACTGAACTTGCCAGCAACGATGGCCAGGATGGCCGTCGTGCCTACGTTGCCGTCAATGGCACAATCTATGATGTGACCGACAGCCCCCGCTGGCAAAATGGGCTGCACCCCCCTGATCATAAGGCCGGTCAGGACCTGACGGAGGAACTGGCCAAAGCCCCACATGTTCGTGCGGTTATTGAACGATTCCCGGTGGTAGGGACTCTCGAGGCAGATATCCCGGCACAAACACCCAGTGGCAGCGGTAAAATGACTATCGGAATTATCATTGCAGTTGCCATTATTGCCTTGGTGCTATTTTTGATCCTTTAAAAAGTCGGGTCACAGAGTCAGAGATACGGGCGAGGAAGCCAGAAAATCTTTTATTACGGTTTTTGCATGCTTGATTTTTCTCTCTCGCTCGGTTATCCTCCGCGCCATGTTCCGTTGCGTAATTTTACTAGTCAGCATCATCTGGGCGTCTCTGCTGCTCCTCTCCTGGAGCGGCCCAACTGAGACGGCTGCCCAACCAACGCCTATGGTTAATAACGCCTCCTGATTCCAGGTGTTTTCAATTCCCCTGGCTAAACTTTCTCTTTTATTTGGACGGGCTCCCATAACGATCACCCTGTCGAGAGCCACGCCTGGCAAACTCAGCATCAATCGCATTCAGGACCTCCCACTTTTTAAGTGACCAGAGCGGGGCCAGTAGTTGATCTCGTGGGCCATCGCCAGTCAGTCTGTGGATCAAGGTTGCGGGATGCAGTCGTTCCATAAAATCGACCACCAGATCGACATACTCATCCCTATCCAGCAACTGAATTTTACCCTCGTCATACAAGTTACTAAGCGGTGTATTCTTCATAACATGGAGAAGATGTAGCTTCACACCATCGACCTGCAACCCCGCCAGGACATTCGCCGTTGCCAGCATGTCCGCACGACTCTCCCCGGGCAAGCCAATAATCACATGGACACATACCCGCAGACCGCGTGATTTGGCCTCGTGGTACGCCTTGTTGAAAGTTGCAAAATCGTGGCCGCGCTGTAGCCAGACGAGTGTACGGTCGTGGCTGCTCTGCAGCCCAAGTTCCAGCCAGAAATAGGTGCGCCGGTGATATTCACCGAGCAGGTCAAGGACCTCAGAGGGGACACAATCGGGCCGGGTACCGACCGCCAGACCAACGACATCATCAACAGCCAGGGCTTCGTCATAGAGGGCCCGCAGCTGGTTTACCGGGGCAAGAGTATTGGAAAATGGTTGAAAATAGGCCATGAATTTACCCGCATGGTACTTACGGGTCATGACTTCTTTGCCTTGTTCAAGCTGGCCAGCAACGCTCAACTGTCGCTCAATACCGACCGAGCCGGAACCTCCCGGGTCACAGAAAAGACAGCCTGCACCGACTCTGCCACCATCGCGATTCGGACAGCCAAAGCCGGCATCAACAGAGATCTTGTGAACTCGGGTAGCAAAATGTTTTTTAAGATGCGCGGAAAAAAGTTTGTAGGGTTTCATCATCATGACAGGACTATGCCACTGCCGTAAATCCAGGGCAAGCGGACAAACTATTTTCTGTGATTGCAGTTGGCTATCTGCTTGGTATAATTAACTCCATTCAATTCCGACCCCTAAGGAGCACACTATGGCACATCTGATGGTTATTGATGATGAAGGTGACATCCGCCACCTTTACGCTGCAGAACTGGAAGATGAAGGCCATACCGTTATCACCTGCGGCAACCGCAAGGACGCCATAGAACAGCTGCGCCACCAGCAGTTTGACCTGATCATTCTCGACATACAACTTGACCAGGAAAGTGGCCTGGAACTACTGCAGCAGATCGCTCGCGAACGTGAGAAAACTCCAGTGGTGCTTTGTACAGCTTACAGCTGCTACAAGGATGACTTCTCCTCCTGGCTGGCAGATGCATACGTTGTCAAAAGCTCCAACCTTGATGAGTTAAAAAACGAAGTCCGGCGAATTCTCGCACAATCCTGACCATCTTCTGGGTCCGTTGGCCAAGCATGGGTCCAGGCTCGAAGGAGAATCCATTGAAAGCTGTTATCATGGCGGGCGGCTTCGGCACCCGCATCCACCCATTAACGATCAGCATGCCCAAACCGATGATTCCATTGATCAATCGACCGATCATGGAGCATATTGTCAACCTGCTGAAACAACACGGCATTACCGATTTGGTCCTGCTGCTGTTTCATCAACCTGAAACGATCAAAAAATATTTTGGTGACGGCAGCGAATTCGGTGTCCGCATCACCTACGTGACACCATTAGAAGATTTCGGCACGGCTGGCGCGGTCAAAGCTGCAGCGCGTCATCTTAACGAACGTTTCATGATTATCAGCGGTGATCTGCTGACTGACTTTGACCTGTCGAAAGTGCTCGCTTTTCATGAAAACAAGCAAGCGCAAGCAACCATTACCCTGACCTCCGTGACCGACCCTCTGCAGTTCGGTGTTGTCATCACCGACAAGGCATCCCGCATTACCAAGTTCCTTGAGAAGCCCGGATGGGGAGAAGTCTTCTCCGACACCATCAACACCGGCATCTACATTTTGGAGCCTGAAGTTCTTGAGCTGATCCCTGACGGAGAGAATCGCGACTGGTCCAAGGATGTCTTTCCCAAAATGCTTGAGAACAACGATGCTCTCTTCGGTTGCGACATGCAAGGTTACTGGGCCGACATCGGCAACCCTGAAGCGTACCTCGAAGCGTGCCATGACATCTGTCACGGCAAGGTTGCGGTTCAGATCGCTGAACCGCCATGCTCTGCAGGCAGTACGATATTTATCAGCCCTGGTGCCCAGGTGGACGAGCAGGCCACACTCTCCGGCATGGTCGTCCTCGGCGACAACACCAGGATTCATGGCAACGCCCAGCTCAGCAACTGCGTTCTCGGCCGCAACTGCCAGATCGAAGAGGGTGCCATCCTCAAAGAAGCTGTGCTCTGGGACAATGTCTATATCAAGGCTGGCACCAGGGTCACGGGGGCGAATCTTGGCCACCGGGTTCGGATTGGCCAACGCGCGATTATTGAAACGGGTGTCGTGATCGCCGATGAAACCATGGTCGGCGATGAAGTCAACATACGCCCAAACGTCAAGATCTGGCCACGCAAAGTCATCGAGAGCGGCTCGACAGTCTCCATCAACCTGATCTGGGGAGAAAAATGGCGCAAGAGCCTTTTTGAAGGCGCCGTGGTCCGCGGCCTGACCAACGTGGAGATGACCCCGGAATTCTCTGCCCGCCTCGGCGCAGCATATGGATCGACCCTGCCCAAGGACAGCTACATCCTGGCCGGTAAAAAAGGCACTGAGGTCTACGAACCACGTTTCACCTATCACGGTTTCCGCTATGTCGAGTTGACCGGGTGCTCACGGGGGCCCGACCGACGCACCCTCACGGGGGTGGTGGTGCATACGGCGGTGGATTCGGTGGGGCGTTTCAAGTGCAGTGACCCATTGATCAACCGGATCCATGAAACGGCATTGTGGACACAGCGCAGCAATCTCCACGGCATCCCCACGGACTGTCCCCACCGGGAACGCTGCGGCTGGCTGGGCGACGCCCATGTGGCCGCCGAGATGACGCTCT
>DAOWJU010000306.1 GCA_030640215.1 Desulfuromonadales bacterium | reverse complement strand
GAGGTGTTGCTTGAGGCGCTGAAGAACTTTGCTGGTACTGTGATTCTGGTCAGCCATGATCGTCACTTTTTTCGCTCGCTGGTCTCACGGGTTTTTGCGATTGATCATGGTGAGATGATTCCTTATGAAGGGGATTATGAGTATTACCTGCAGAAGAGTGGGCATGGGAATTATTAATGTGAAGCTCTGTTTCAAAAAACTTTTAGGGCACGATCGCGGGTCGCGTCCCGCAGACGCCTTACTCTTTTGCTGGCCCATAAGAGTAAGCAGAAAAGGGCCTTCGCTGCGCTGGGCACTTGTGTTTGCATGATTGCGGTGCTTTTGCTGATGGTTGTGGTGGCTGTCAGGGTTGGGTTGCGTGGCAAAGAGACCAAGGGGGCCCTTCCTTCTGGGCCCCCGTATTTATGATCAGTTGTGTCGGTAGCTAACTTCTCTGGATTTATTGTTTGCGTTGGTTTTGGGTCAAAAGCTTGGTCGCAAAGGTCTCCCTAATTTTTCCCCAAAACCTTTTGCATAGCAGACAAGGCAATCCCGCGATTAATCCCAGCTCCCATATCCTCAAGCACCGACTCAAGAGCACCAACACAAAGCAAAACATTCTCAGCACGGCTGGAATGCCCCATCAGGCCGATCCGCCACACCTTGCCAGCCAGAGCACCCAGCCCGGCACCGATCTCCAGATTGTACTCATTCAGCAGGCGAGTGCGAACCTTAGCGTCATCAACACCCTCGGGGATGGAGACAGCATTCAGTTGCGGCAGACGATCAGATTTTTTGACGATGAACGTCAGGCCCATCGCCTCCAGTCCCGCCCTGAGTGCCCGGTGATTTTTGTCGTGTCGTTTCCAAGCTGCTTCGAGACCTTCTTCTCTCAGGATCAGCAAGGCTTCGTGCAGCGAATAGAGAGCGTTGATCGGTGCCGTGTGGTGGTAAGCGCGTTTGGCACCTTCTCCCCAATAGCCCATCACCAGGTTCAGGTCCATAAACCAGCTTTGTACCTTGGTCTTACGATTACGAACCTTTTCCAGAGCGCGTTCATTGAAACTCACCGGAGAGAGCCCCGGGGTGCAAGAGAGACATTTCTGGGAACCGGAGTAGGTCGCATCGATTCCCCATTCGTCCACTTTGACAGGTGTACCGCCGAGAGAAGTGACCGCATCAACAATAGTCAGGCAGTCGTGGGCGTGAGCCAGTTTGACCAGCGTTTTCACGTTGGACTGTGCCCCGGTTGAAGTCTCGGCATGTACCATGGCGACGATCTTTGCTTCGGCATTGGCTTTTAGTGCGTCTTCAAGTTTCCCGGCATCGATCGCTTCGCCCCAGGCATCTTCGACCATCACTGCAATGCCGCCGCAACGTTCTACATTCTCTTTCATACGGCCGCCAAACACACCATTCTGGCAGACGATCACTTTGTCGCCCGGCTCCACTAAATTGACGAAGCAGGCTTCCATGCCTGCCGAGCCGGGTGCCGAGACCGGCATGGTCAGAGCATTTTCCGTCTGAAAGGCGTATTGCAGCAGCTCTTTGAGCTCATCCATCATAGTGATAAAGGCCGGATCCAGATGGCCTATGGTCGGGCGGGAAAGCGCCTCAAGAATTCGTGGGTGAACATCAGAAGGGCCAGGCCCCATCAAGGTCCGAATGGGTGGATTAAAAGAGCGAATGAGCATTTGATTGTCCTTCATTGATTAGTTGGTTATTGGTTTGCAGCTTCTGTAGAACTATGAAGAATAATACCTGCTCTTCTTTGCTGGTCAAGAAACGTTTTTGTCTGTCGGCTCTCATCACGTTCACGACTCACTATCCCACCATAAAACACCCCTGATCCTTTTTAAAATTTGACTAACGGATATGGTGTGTTAGTAGGTTTCTATTAGCTGTTCAACTTCAGGCGTCTCTTCGCCTTATGTAGTCAATTACGGGATCATCATAAATAAGTTATTTATCATTGATGCAGCAATAGGTTTCTAACTCCTGAATCCGTCGCTTTCTTACGGACCCAGGTCACAGCAAGGGAGGTTGCATATGCAAAAACTAATTCGCATCGAACCGGCCAAATGTGTTGGCTGCAAGACCTGCGAGCTGGCATGTTCTTTTAAGAATGCCGGAGAGTTCGCCCCCAGTCGTTCCCGTATCTACAATGAAATATTTCTTGAAGAAGCCAAGTTCATCACTGTGACCTGCATGCAGTGTGATGAACCCTGGTGCGAGAAAGCCTGTCCGAAAAATGCTATCACCAAAGACATGACCAGCGGAGTCGTTGAGGTTGACGCTGTTAAGTGTGTTGGTTGCCGAACCTGCGTCAGCGCCTGCCCCTTCGGCATGATCAAGTATGTCGATTGTACCGGTAAGGCGGATAAGTGCAACCTCTGCGGAGGGGACACCCCGGAATGTGTGGCTTTCTGTCCGACCCAGTGTTTGACGCTGGGCGAGGAAGACACACCGCTGCGGCAGAAAATGCTGCGTTTCGTCAACACAATGAAAGACGGGCAGATGGAGGTCTGACATGGATAACGGATGGCAAGGAAAAATATTACGAGTTGACCTCACGGCGGGGACCTGCAAGACCGAAGCGCTCAATGAAGAGTGGGCCAAAGCCTATATCGGTGGTCGTGGCCTGGCTTCAAAATATCTGGTTGATGAGGTCTCTCCGGACGTCGAGCCGATGAGCCCGGAGAACAAATTGATTATGGCTACCGGTCCGTTGACCGGTACTTATGGCGCGGCCAACGGTCGTTACATGGTTATCACTAAATCACCTTTGACTGGCACCATCGCCAGTTCCAATTCTGGCGGTTATTTCCCCTGTGAGTTGAAGTACGCCGGTTTCGATATGATCATCTTCGAAGGCAAGTCGGCTCATCCGGTCTACCTGCAGATTCATAATGATAAGGCCGAACTGATCGGTGCTCTGCATCTGTGGGGCAAGTCGACCAAGGAGACGGAGGATGCGATTCTGAGCGAATTCCACGGTGATGCCAAGGTCGCCTGCATTGGCCCCGCTGGTGAAATCGGCGTGCATTTCTCCTGTATTATCAACGATAAGCACCGGGCTGCTGGCCGTAGCGGCGTCGGTATGGTCATGGGCAGCAAGAATCTCAAAGCCGTTGCTGTACGTGGTACCGGTGGTGTTAAGGTTGCCAATCCTAAAGCCTTTCGTGATGTGTCACTTGAAGCCTATGGCATGCTCAAGGAGAATCCGGTGACTGGCGAAGGCCTGGGCGCTTTGGGTACCCCGGTGCTGGTCAACGTCATGAATCAGAGTGGTGGCCTGCCAACTCGAAATGCGCAGAGTGGTACATTTGAAGGGGCCGAAGCTATTTCAGGTGAAACACTTGCGTCCAGCTATCTGAAACGCAATAAAAGCTGCATGGGTTGTATTATCAGCTGCGGGCGGGTGACCAAGCTCTCCGATGCCAGGTATGAAGGTGATGGCGAAGGCCCTGAGTATGAAACGCTTTGGGCGTTTGGTGCGGCCTGTGGCATTTCTGATCTGGCGGCGATCACCAAGGCCAACTATATCTGCAACGAGGCGGGTATGGACACCATTACTGCAGGTTCGACAATCGGCTGTGCTATGGAGCTTTTCGAAAAAGGCCTGATCAGCGAAGAGGAAATTGGTATGTCGCTGAATTTCGGTGATAGCGACGCCATGGTCAAGCTGATTGAGATGACCGCCAAGGGCGAAGGCTTTGGCAAGAAGATCGCTCTCGGCTCCTACCGGTTGGCTGAGAGTTACGGTGTTCCTGAACTGTCGATGTCGGTCAAGAAACTGGAATTTCCCGCCTACGATGCACGTGCTGTACAGGGCATGGGGCTGGAGTACGCGACCAGTAACCGTGGCGCCTGCCATGTACGTGGTTACCTGATCTCGCCCGAGATCTTGGGCTTACCAGAAAAACTCGATCCAGCGGAAACAGAGGGTAAGGCTGGTTGGTTGAAAATCTTCCAGGACTTTACCGCCGTGGTCGATTCGGCTGGCGTCTGCCTCTTCACCACCTTCGGTATCGGTGTGCCACAGTTCACCAAATTTTGTAATGCGGCCAATGGTACGGACATGAGCGATGAAGATCTGCTTGAAGCGGGTGACCGTATTTACAACCTGGAACGGGTTTTCAACCTCAAGGCGGGTATTGATCCGTCTCAAGACAAACTGCCGAAGCGGATGCTCGAAGAGCCGTTGCCTGACGGTCCATCCAAGGGCGATGTTTGTAAACTCGATCAGATGCTGCCTGACTACTACGATGTGCGCGGTTGGGGAACTGATGGCATTCCGACTGAGACGAAGCTGCAATCTCTCGGTTTGGCTTAGCTCCGCTGATTGATTAACTGAGGAGTTCGCATCTCGTGCGGACTCCTTTCTCTTTAATATAAGGTTTTTGGTATGACAGAAACTTTTGATTACGTGGTTATCGGTAACAGCGCGGCGGGATTGCAAGCAGTCCGCACCATTCGCAAGCATAACAGGGATGTCTCTGTAGTGATTATCGACAGGGAAGATCATCCGGCCTATTCCAGAGTATTGACTCCGTACTATGTCGGCGGCAAGACTGAGCGGGATAATCTGTTTATCGTCGATCACGATTATTACCAACGCGAAGGGATCACCACTCTGTTCGGTAGAAACGTCGTTGCACTCGATGCCGATAAACATCAGTTGGAAATGGCAGACGGCAGTCGCGTCGAATTCGGCAGGCTGCTACTGGCTACTGGGGCAGAAGCACGCACCTTGACAGTTACTTCAGATCGGGCCTGCACGCTACGTCACATGGCAGATGCCGAGAAGTTGGAGGTCTTGATGAATAAGGCCCACAGCATTACTGCAATTGGTGCCGGACTGGTCAGCTTGCCGCTGCTCTCGCACGCTCCGGAGTCCGCTGAAAAGCATCTGGTGGTTGGCTCCAACCGAATTTTCAGTCAGATGGTCGATGCGGAATCCTCAGCGTTTCTCGAAGAGCGGTTCCAGAAATCCGGATTGCAACTGCACAAGCAGGATGACATTGTGAAAATCGATGAGGGAGAACGTCTGCAATTAACTCTGGCCTCCGGAGGGCGCTTAACCACTGACATGCTGATCATCGGCAAGGGTGTGACGCCAAACATTGATTTGGCTCGTGAGGCCGGGTTACAGGTAAATGATGGTGTCCTCGTCGATGACTATTGCTGCACCAGTCATGCTGATGTTTATGCTGCCGGAGATGCTGCTGAAGGAAAGGATTTCGTAACCAGACAACCGACCATCCAGGGTAACTGGATGACCGCTGTCGAACAGGGGGAGAATGCCGCCCTGAACATGCTGGGAATGACTTGCGCTTATGAAGGGAGCCTGAAGAATAATATTACTGAGGTGTTCGGCGTAGACATTGCCGCTATTGGCTACTGCCAGGACGATGCGTCACAGATAATCAGCACGTACAATCAGGCTTCAGGGCGCTCCCGCAAGATTTTTCTCAATGAAAGACGTCGGGTGATTGGCGCAATTCTTATTGGTGAGACCAATGATGCGGGTCTCTACTATCACTGGGTTCGTACCCACAGTGTTTTCCCCGGGAAGCAGGCCCTGCAACGCACCAACACCTACGCCAGTTTCCTGAATAGGTTGGCATAGATCACAATTTATCGCCAGGAAGGATGACTATGGTACAAATTCAATTTTTCAGCCTGATCCGCATGCTCTTGAAGCGTGATGCCATAGAGATCCCCTGGGCCGATGGCGATACGGTACAAAGTGTGTTGGAAAAAACCCAACAGCAGATCGCGACGCCATTTTTGCACAAACTTCTAGATGAAGATGGTGAGCCTCACGCCGGAACCATCATCCTGGTCAATCGAAAGAACATTCTGCATCTGCAGGGACAACAGACTCCGGTCACTGATAACGATGTGCTCGCGTTTTTTCCCCCGGGAGCAGGGGGCTGATCGTGACAGGAGTAGATCGCTACGCCCGTCAGATCCTCCATTGGGGGGATGAGAAACAGCAGATCATCGAAAACTCCTCGCTTTTGATCGCCGGGATTGGCGGCCTAGGGGCGACGGTCAGTCAGCTTCTGGTCCGTGCTGGTATCGGTCAGCTCTACCTGGTTGATGACGGTCATCTCGATTGGCCGGATCTGAACCGACAGACTCTGTACGGTGAAAAAGACATCGGCCGAGCCAAGTTGCCCCTCGCCAAAGAACGCTTGAATCAAATCAATTCCACAACAGAGATCGTCGAATTGCCGGGTCGGATCGATGACGCTTTCCAGGTGCCTGATAACGTGGATGGAGTGGCTGACTGCCTCGACAACTACCAGAGCCGTTTCGTTCTTTACCAGGCTCTCTCAACCGGAACTTATTTTGTGCACGGCGGCCTAAATGGTGATCATGGCCAGGTGCTGACTCTGCTGGCCGGAGAGTCGCAGGCTTTTGACGAAATCTTCGCCGGGGCTGTCCAGCCACAAGGGACGATTCCGGTGACGCCTGACAATGTGGTGATCATCGCCGGTCTGATGGTCAACGAACTCTTCAGCGTCCTGTGGAAAACGCCAAAACTGCTTGATCGTTGCCTGGTCGTTAGTCTGGATGACTTCAATATGGCGTTCCTTGAAGTTTGATACGCTCCCATCTGCTTGCCTTTGCCTGAAACCATGGGCATAATGACTTCTCGAATATTGATTACAAATGAAGCTCTTGCAAAAGTCGTCATCCTCGTGAATACGGGGATCCAGGTTTTTGACAAATCCAGTGAACCTCTGGATTCCCGCCTTCGCGGGAATGACGGCTACTGGGCTTTAAAGACTTTTGCAAGAGGCTCAAATTAATCTTAAAGGGT
>DAOWJU010000252.1 GCA_030640215.1 Desulfuromonadales bacterium | reverse complement strand
TGTTGCCATGATTAACCTGTAGATTACTTATCAACAGAGGCAAAAGCCCCATGCTGGTAATCAGGAAAATCATCAACGACACCATCACTTCAACCAGCGTGAAACCTTTTTCCCTGCTTCTTTGAAACATTAACATTCGCCCCTCCAGACAATAATATAATCACAAAATCTAACGCCTTGAACCTTGCCTCTAAATCCGTGTGATCTGTGTCCTGTTTATCTTCAAAAATGGGTAATCATTCAATTTACGACAAAAGTTAAAAAAGAAGGGCCGGTTTCAAATAACCAGGCCCTTCACCTTTTACTTTTTGACGTGAGGACTTACTTAAAGATCCAAATCTCCAAGTTTATCCAGAAGCTCTTTCTGCTCGTCACTCAACTCTTTAGGCACTGCAACTTCGATGATGGCATAAAGATCTCCAGCCTGTTGCCCTGAACGTCCCGGAACACCAAACCCCTTGAGCCTGACTTTACTGCCATTCTGTGTGCCGGGTTTTATTTTGATGCGCTTGGTATCCTCCAGGGTTTTCACCTCTACGGATGTGCCAAGGCAGGCCCCTGTAAAGGGGATTTTGACTGTTGTATAGAGGTCACTCTCCTCGCGGCGAAAATGAGGATGTTTGGTGATGTTGATCTCGATCATCAAGTCGCCGTTTGGACCGCCATTCGGACTGGCCCCGCCTTTGCCAGAAATACGCAGTTTCTGACCGGGTTCAATGCCAGGAGGAATACGCACCTGTAGCTGTTCGCTCTGGCCGTTACGATCAAGATCGACCCGGCGCTCGCCACCGAGCACTGCCTGTCGGAATGGAATGGTGATCCGCATCAGGTAGTCCTGACCTTTTCTGGGCCGAGGACGTTGCTGACCACCGCAACCTTGATGACCACCTCGATTGCCGAAAATCTGGCCGAAAATGTCATCGCCGCCACCGCCGCCAAAACCGAACTCACGGAAGATGTCGCCAAGGTCGGCGTTGCGGAAGATGTCTTCCTGGGAAAAGCGCTGATGAAAAGCAGCATCGCCATACTGGTCATATTGCTGCTTCTTTTCCGTATCAGAAAGCACCGCGTAGGCTTCGGTTATTTCCTTGAAACGCTCTTCCGCCGTCTTGTCGTCAGGATTTTTGTCCGGATGGAACTTCATCGCCAGTTTGCGATAAGCTTTTTTTATCTGCTCGTCACTGGCAGTTTTCTCAAGGCCGAGCGCGGCGTAGTAATCTTTGGCCATTATTTTTCCTTATGATGAATTTTGGACAGGCTTAATATAGTGATGAGATAGCAGAGCGTCAAGGGGGGAGGGACTGTCCCGGTTTCCCACGGGACTGTCCCTAAGCACCCTTTTGCCTAACTAGCCAAATACATCCCCGTTCGGGGACAGTCCCTGGTTAGTTCTCAGCTCTCCATTTCTCCAGGTTCCCCTGAATAAAATCGACGATGTGTTTTTGTTCCTCCTGGCCCCTGCCAGTGATTTCTATCGGTTCGCCAAAGGCAAAGTGAATAGTGCGTGAGGGAATAACCGGCCCGAAATCCTTGACCATTTTACCGGCGGACCAGGCCCAGGTCAGTAGAGCCACTGGGACAACAACTGCTCCGGTTCTTTGCGCGAGTTTGATGCCAATGCTGTTGAACCTCTTCGGGTCGAAATCGACCGAGCGCGTGTGCTGCGGAAAAATAATCAATGAGCGGCCCTGCTCGAGACGGCGGGCACCTTCTTCCATCACCACCTTAAAATCATCGCGCGGATTGACCCGTTCGACAACCACAGGATCGCGGACAGTAACCAGGTCGCCGAAGATCGGGTAGTCTACCAGACTGCGTTTAACCACGTAGGCGAGATCAAAACCGTGAGGCATAATCAGAGAGGGAAGGGCAAATGTTTCCAGTGAACTCATGTGGTTGCCGATGAAGATGCAAGGCCGGTCGATCCCTTTAAGATTCTCCAGTCCTGTTACCTGGAGTCGGCAACCGCTTGCTTCCAGGGCCTTGATGGTTCTGGCGCTACCATCATGCCAGGCAGCGGAATCGTAAACACCCTTTCTGACTTTACGGCTGTCACCCCAGACGATCAAAATGAGTTTGAGGTAAAAAGAGAGCGTCGGGAAGAGTCGGCTCAGCAAGCCGATTTTGTGCTCCGGAGTTTGATATTCAGTGCCTTCGTAAAAGCCTTTGATGTCGTTCATAGTACCTTTTGATCTATGTTGTGGAACGTGAAGTGCGAAAACGAAAGAGGACCAGTGCGGCGGCCATACTCAGACCTGCACAAACAAAAAGAGTATTGAGGCCAAACCAGTCACCAATATAGCCTAACATCAGCGACCCTGCAAAGATTCCCGCATCAAGCCCGCCGGTAAAAATGCCGGTAGCCTTGCCGCGAACTGCAGCCGGTTCATCACGCACCGCCATGGTGTTCAGGATCGGGAAAAGTAAACCATGGCCGATTCCGGAAAGAGCTCCTGCGGCACAGAGCGTGGCCTGGTTGTATGCGAACGGCAGCAGAAAGAGTCCTGCCATGTATAAGACGATGCTGTAAGGGAGAACGCGGTTTTCTCCAAGCCGGTCGGCCAGCCTGCCACCGGCAAATCGCACTGCGATAGCGCCACCCGAGTAAAAGAAAAAGTAGACTGAAACAAAGCCGAGCTTGCGCTCTGCAGCAAGCGGAGCGACAAATCCTCCGGTTCCGGCCAGGCCGAATCCGAAGAGCAGGGCCAGGAGCCCTACCACGATGAATTTTTCACGTCTGAGCAGGCCGAAAAAAGTTGTCTCCTGCTTTGTGTTTGGTTCCGGGTGGCTTTCCTTGAGAGGTTGATGGACGAATAATGCCACAACAGCCAGCATCCCGGCGGTGATAAAGAGACCGAAGAAGCCGTAGTGCTTAAGAGTGATTTCGGCTACCACAGGGCCAATGGCAATGCCGATTAGACCGGAGATGCCGAACATGCCGATCCCTTCGTTGAGCCGGTCTTTAGGCAGGATGTCTGCCATAAAGGTGAATACCGCAGTAAAGCAGATGGCCAGGCCCACGCCATGCATGGCTCTCAAGAGTAGAAAAAGTGGATAGGATGAACCGAGCGGATCCTGAATGTAGATATAAAGAAAAGGTGACGCCACCATGAGGATACTGCCCAGGGTGTAGCTGCGTTTGCGGCCGATCCGGTCGATCATTTCGGCCACCCAGGGCCGACTGGCTGCCGAGGCGAGGGCAAAGACGCCCATGACCACGCCGATATCGCCCTGGTTGCCGCCGTGATCAAGGATGTAGAGAGGCAGCAGGAAGAAGGCGCTGAAGCTGGCAGTATGGCAGAGGTTGGCCAGTGCCATAGCCCAGAATGCGGGTGTGTAGAGCATTGAGTTACATCCAGTTGTTGATAGTCCGACCGGCTGTCAGAATTGAATTCATCGGTATTCTGACTCGGAGTTGAAGGGGAGTCAAGAGGCATAGATTGCTCTTTGCTACCAGCACAAAATTAAGGTATCTTGTGCTGGTTGTTTTAGCATCTTTAAGGAGCAAGTCTCGGATGAAGCAGAATTTACAAACAGTTTACCTCGAAGACTACCTTCCGCCAGCATACCTGGTCGAAACAGTCGATCTGCATGTTGAGCTTGCGCCGACCCAAACCAGGGTCCGGGCTCTATTGCAATTTAAAGTTAATCCGGAATACCCGGGCGAGCAAGCCGGGCTCTATCTGCATGGTCGGCAACTCAAGTTACTGGGGCTCCGGCTCGATGATCTTGAGTTGGCTGCCGATAAATATGCAGTCGACGGCGAAGGTCTGACGATTCCTGATGTACCGGAACAATTTGTTCTGGAGACGTTGGTCGAGATAAACCCGGAAGCCAATACCGCTCTTGAAGGGCTTTACCGGGCCAGTGAGATTTTCTGTACCCAGTGCGAAGCCCAGGGTTTTCGGAAAATCACATTTTATCCAGATCGGCCTGATGTCATGGCCCGTTACACCACGACCCTGGTCGGTGATCGTGAAGCTAATCCCGTGCTTCTGGCTAACGGCAACCTAGTTGATTCCGGCCTTCTCGATGAGGGTCGCCACTTTGCTACCTTTGAAGATCCTTTCCCGAAGCCGAGCTATCTCTTCGCCATGGTCGCCGGTCGACTGACTGCTATAGACGACAGCTTTGTCACCATGTCGGGGCGTAAAGTCAGCCTGCAGATCTTTGTCGAAGAACGTAATCGCTACAAGTGCGAGCATGCCATGCTCTCGCTGAAAAACGCCATGCGTTGGGATGAAGAAGCTTTTGGTCTGGAATACGATCTCGATGAATATAAGGTTGTTGCGGTCGATGATTTCAACATGGGCGCGATGGAGAACAAGGGCCTGAATGTCTTCAACTCCAAGTACGTGCTTGCCAAGCCTGACACAGCCACCGATGTGGACTTCCAAGGGATTGAAGGCGTGATCGGCCATGAATACTTCCATAACTGGACCGGTAATCGGGTCACCTGTCGAGACTGGTTCCAACTCAGCCTCAAGGAAGGTTTAACCGTATTTCGCGATCAGGAATTCTCTGCCGACATGGGTTCGCGGGCGGTCAAGAGGATCGGTGAAGTGCGCCTGCTGCGTAATTTTCAGTTTCCTGAAGATGCCGGGCCGATGTCCCATCCGGTGCGTCCCGAATCGTATATTGAAATCAATAATTTCTACACGGCCACAGTCTATAATAAGGGCGCCGAAGTGATTCGCATGTACCGGACCCTGCTCGGTAAAGAAGGTTTTCGCCGAGGTATGGACCTTTACTTTGAACGCCACGATGGCCAGGCCGTGACCACGGATGATTTTCTCGCGGCCATGACGGATGCCAACAGTGCTGATTTAAGCCAGCTCCGACGCTGGTACAGCCAGGCCGGGACACCAATCCTCGAAATCGACGGCTGCTACGATGCAACAGCCAAAGAATTCCGGCTGACCGTACGCCAGTCTTGTCCCGATACGCCGGGTCAGTCCTCTAAACAACCCTTTTTGATCCCTCTGCAAATTGCTCTGATTGGACCGGACGGCAGTGATCTGCCTTTGCAATTGAGCGGTGAAGTAAAACCGCAAGACTGCTCACGGACGCTTAAGGTGACGCAAGCGGAGCAGTTTTTTACCTTTATTAATGTCCCGTTTACTCCAGTGCCTTCGCTGTTGCGAGACTTCTCGGCACCGGTCAAGGTTCGCTATCCTTACCAACGCCGTGAGCTGGCTTTTCTCTTCGCAAACGACAGCGACGCGTTCAACCGCTGGGAGGCCGGGCAACGATTAGCCACCGATGTTCTCCTCGAGATGGCAGAGCAACTTAAGGCGCAACAAACGGTAGAGGTTCCTGAAGATTTTCTCGCAGCTTTCCGCGTGGCCCTGCAAGATAAGGAGGTTGATCCAGCCCTGCTGGCATTGGCACTGACTCTGCCTGGTGAAATGGAGTTGGCAGAGGCTATGGGTGTTGCTGATCCAGGCGCTATCCATAGTGCCAGACAAGTGCTGCGCAAAGCGCTGGCGCTTGAACTGCAAGACGAACTCACTGCTGTTCTGAACGCGATGCAGGACGATGGCCTTTATTCGCTGGAGCCCGAGGCGATCGGTCGCCGCAGCCTGAAAAACCTTTGCCTGAGTTATCTAACGCTTATCGATGCCCCTGCAATTCAACAAAACTGTTTCGAGCGTTTCGTCGCGGCAGATAATATGACGGATCGTATGGCTGCGCTGACCTGCCTGGTACACAACCGGATGCCAAAGTGGGAAGAGGCTCTGGCGGCGCTTTATCACCAGTTTGAAAACGATCCACTGGTGGTCGACAAATGGTTCTCTTTGCAGGCCACATCGCCACAGTCAGAGACGCTTGCCGAAATCAAAGCCTTGATGGAGCACCCGGCTTTTACCCTGCGCAACCCGAACCGGGTGCGTGCCCTGGTCGGCGCATTTGCTCAAGGCAACCCGGCTCGTTTTCATGACCAGTCCGGTGCAGGGTATGCGTTCCTTGCTGACCGGGTGATCGAACTCGACGCGCTCAACCCGCAGGTGGCGGCCAGGATGATCGCTCCTTTGAGTCGGTGGCGGCGCTACGATAGCGAGCGACAGCTTTTGATGCGGGCGCAGCTGGAGCGGATTCAGGGGCAAGAGAAACTCTCTGCGGATGTGGCTGAGATTGTTACAAAGAGCTTGGTTCAATAAAACCCTGACTATTGGTAAAGCCGTAAGATTAGAGAACCACAGGGACTGTCCCCGGGGTTAAGGGGACTGCCCCATGCCTGTAAGGGCTGTCCCACTCCTGTAAAATGACGCAAACTGTAAGGCCGATTATGATTGTAAGTGAAATGAATAATATACTGAAAGATGTCCTGATCATCGGTTGTGGCGACGTCGGTGTCCGTGTCGCGCGCCTGGTTCAGGAGTCTGGTGGCAGAGCTGCCGGACTGGTCCGTTCCGATGAAAGTGCAGAGCGTTTGCGCTTGCACGGAATCGAGCCGGTTATGGGGAATCTCGATGACTCAATTTCCCTGTCTGGTCTTTCTGTCGCGGGTAAACTGGTTTACTATTTTGCTCCGCCACCGGGAGGTGGGCCATTTGACAGCCGCATGCGTAACTTCTGCAAGGTTTTTGATTCCACAGAGTTACCGGGTAAAATCATTTACATCAGCACCAGTGGTGTTTATGGTGATTGCGGAGAGGAGTGGGTCACGGAAGAGACTCCGATTAACCCGCAGACCAGCCGGGCGCAACGGCGTGCTGATGCCGAAGCCACTCTGCAGGAGTGGGGCCGTCAGCACAATGTTCCCGTGGTGATTCTGCGGGTGACAGGTGTCTATGGTCCTGGTCGTTTGCCGTTGGCAAGAATCGAACAGGGACATCCGGTCTTGCGTGAGGAAGAGTCGCCGCCAACCAACCGCATCCATGCCGATGATCTGGCTATGGTTTGTTTGCAAGCGGCTGAAAAAGCGGAC
Organism: Desulfuromonadales bacterium; assembly: GCA_030640215.1. GTDB lineage: Bacteria > Desulfobacterota > Desulfuromonadia > Desulfuromonadales > BM103 > M0040. The sequence continues at coordinate 197 of DAOWJU010000252.1, read as the reverse complement.
GATGGTGATATCTTTAATGTCAGTGATGGCCAGCCGGGGACCATGACGCAATTTTTTAATGCCATCTCCAACCTGCTGGGTCTGCCAAAACTGCCGCAAATTGATATGGCAGAGGCGAAACAAGTCATGAACCCGATGATGCTTTCGTACCTGACGGAAACCCGGCGTGTGAACAACCAGAAGATGATGGAACAACT
>DAOWJU010000086.1 GCA_030640215.1 Desulfuromonadales bacterium | reverse complement strand
TACTTTTGCTGCCGGGCAAAAGTATGGCGTTTGGCGGTACGCGCGCCGCCGGTTTTGTTTTGGTCTAAAGGTTTGAGATGTCGTCTCTGCTTAACGGGCCCGGTATTTTGTGCCATCTTACAACTTGTTTTTTGCCGTTACTTTGCATAGTATCTCACAACCTTTCGCCAGCCTCCTGACGGCAGGGATTCTTCCAGCAATCAAACACCATACGGACTCATTCTGTGAACCTGAACACTCTTAATCCGCAACAACTTGAGGCGGTCCTGCATACCGAAGGGCCGCTTTTGCTGCTGGCCGGTGCCGGCTCGGGCAAGACCAATGTGGTTACCCACCGGGTTGCCCACCTGGTCGGTTCAAAGTGTATTGATCCAGAGCGGGTGCTGGCGGTGACCTTTACCAACAAGGCCGCAAAAGAAATGCAGGCACGGGTGGCGGCTCTGGCCGGTCGCAGCAAAACTGAACGCATCCAGATTTCGACCTTCCATTCACTCTGCTGCCGCATCTTGCGTGCGGATATCGAGCATCTTGGTTACAAACGCAATTTCAGTATTTACGGTGCCTCTGATCAGCAGCGCCTGATCAAGGATTTGATGAATAAGATCAATCCTGACCACGGCCTGACTCCTGATGCCATCCTCTGGAAGATTTCCGATGCCAAGAACAGTCTGAAATCACCTGCGCAGTTCGGTCCTTTTATGCGTGGTGATGTGATCGGCGAGATGGCGCTGAGAGTCTATCCCGAATACCAGAAGAGTCTGAAAAGCTACAACGCGGTTGATTTTGACGATCTGATCATGCTGGTGGTGCGTCTTTTTGATGAATTCCCCGAGGTGCAAACGCGTTACCAGGAACGTTTCCAGTACATTATGGTCGATGAGTACCAGGACACCAACACCGCCCAGTTCACCCTGATGCGGCGGCTCGCTGCTAAGTGGAACAACTTCTGCGTGGTCGGTGACGATGATCAGTCGATTTATGGCTGGCGTGGTGCTGATCCGGGTAATATCCTTGATTTTGAAAAACACTTCGTCGGGGCTCATGTCATCAAGATGGAACAGAATTATCGTTCCACGGCCAACATTCTCAATGCCGCCAACAAGGTGATCAAACACAATAAGAAACGCAAGGAGAAGGCGCTCTGGACTGCTGGCAGTGACGGTGAAAAGATCGGTGTGGTCAGGTGCCTCGATGCCGAAGATGAAACGCGTGCCGTGATTGAGCGTATTCGCCACAATCTGGATGCCAAGCGTATGGCGTATCAGGATCACGCCATCTTGATGCGCACCAACGCCCAGACCATGGTCTTTGAGCAGGAGCTGCGTTTTGCCGACATCCCCTATGTGCTGATCGGTGGTCAACAGTTCTTTGATCGCAAGGAGGTTAAGGATGCCATCGCCTACCTGCGTTTCATCGTTAACCCAGCCGACGAGGTCAACCTGCTGCGTATCCTCAACTATCCGCGTCGCGGTATTGGCCGGACCACTGCCGATCTGTTGATCCGCACCTCGATCAGCAGTAAAGAACCGCTCTGGAAGGTGCTCAGAAAAGCGCGCATGATTACCGGGATCAATGCCCGGGCCGTCGCTGCCCTGGAGGGTTTTATCGCCCTGGTTGAAGACCACAAGCGTTCCTTTCGCAGCGGCGGCAGGCTGGCTGGTACGGCAAAAGATTTGTTTGCTGCGATTGGTCTCGAAGCTGAACTGCGCCGCGAACCCGATTCGCGCGAGAAAATCGAACGCCGCATCGAGAATGTCCAGGAGGTCATCAACGCCGTCGCCACCTATGAGGAGCGCGATGCCATGCCGACTCTCTCCGGTTTCCTGGAAAAGGTTGCCCTGCTCGATCGTGATGAGCCGGGATCTGACAGCAAGGAGAAGAAGCTGGCCAAGGATGCTGTGGTCTTGATGAGCCTGCATTCGAGCAAGGGCCTGGAGTTCCCCCACGTTTTCCTGCCCGGCTTCGAAGAGGGCTTTTTGCCGCATAAGAAATCGGTGTCCGAAACCTTTGATGTCGATGAGGAGCGCCGCCTCTGTTACGTCGGTATCACCCGTGCCCGGGAAAAGTTGACTATCCTGCACGCCGATGCGCGCATGAAGTACGGCAAGGCAGAGCCGCGCGAGCTGAGTCGCTTTCTGGCAGAGATTCCTGAAGAGGTCCGGCAGGAGGAAGCCCGGACCGGGTTTCACCTTGTCGAGGATGAGGGTGGGGGAGAGCTCAGTATGTCGGATATGCTTGCCAAGCTGATGGGGGAAGAGGCAGAATGAGGGCATGAACGAATTCGAAGCCAATCTGCCGTTGGGCAAACCCACACTGTACACGTCCGAGTACGATCCCGCTCTGCTCTGTCCGGTACCGCGCAAGCTTAAGCGTGACGAGATTGGCCTGGCTGATGAGCTGCCGTTCCACGGTGTGGATATCTGGAATGCTTACGAACTCTCCTGGTTGACTCCGCAGGGCAAACCGGTGGTTGCCATGGGCGAGTTCCGCATCCCCTGCGAATCGGCCAACCTGATCGAATCAAAATCAATCAAACTCTATCTCAACTCTTTTAACCAGACCCGCTTTGATGATTTTGAAGCCGTGCGTGCTCTGATGAGTCAGGATCTGGGTGGCGCGGCCGGGACGCCGGTGGATGTGCGTTTGCTCAGCGCCGCAGAGTTTGCCGCTGAGTCTTTCGCTACTCTGCCGGGGCAGTGCATCGATGAACTCGATCTCAAGGTTGATCATTACTCGCTCGACGCTGAACTCCTCAAGGGTGCGGCTGACCCTCGCCAGCAGGTCAGCGAAACGCTGCACAGCCACCTGCTGAAAAGCAACTGCCTGGTGACCAATCAGCCGGATTGGGGTAGCCTTCTGGTGCGCTACCAGGGCGCAAAGATCGATCAGGAAGCCTTGTTGCGCTACCTGATCTCTTTTCGCCAGCACAACGAATTCCATGAGCAGTGCGTTGAGCGGATCTATACTGATCTTATGCGTTTCTGCCAACCGGAGCAGCTGACGGTTTATGCGCGTTATACCCGGCGTGGTGGTCTGGATATCAATCCGTACCGCAGTAATTTTGAGTATGATGTGGAGAATTTGCGGTTGGCGCGGCAGTAACTTTGAAGCCTTTTGGGTTACAGATTCTATCCTGTTCATCCTGTCTATCCCTGTAAAATGATTTTGACTTTAAAGGCATTTATCTAACAGGGATGAACAGGATAGACAGGATGGCTAAACCCGAAAAACCTTTGTTTTGATGATAAGTCCATTTTCTTATAGAATATCCCGAATACTATTTTGATTTTGCAGGATTCCGAAGCCATGGATAAAGCCACTTTGACAGAACAAGATGTTGCCGAGGCGCTGAACTTCGCACAGCAGGCCATGCAGGGTGCCGGTGAAATCGCCCGGCGTTATTTCCGTCAGCCCCTGCAGGTGGAGAACAAACTTGACGAGCACAGCTTTGATCCGGTGACGCAGGCTGATCGCGAAATCGAGGCTTATCTGCGCGCGGAACTGACGCGCTGTTGCCCGACTTTCGGTGTGATCGGTGAAGAGGATGGCATCACGCCGGGGACGAGCGATAGCAACTGGATCATCGATCCGATTGACGGCACCAAGGCGTTTATCAGCGGTTTCCCCACCTGGGGTATTCTGGTCGGTTTGCAGCAGGCTGACCAGGTTCTTGCCGGGCTCATGTATCAACCGGCAACGGACGAACTCTTTTATGGCAGCGCAGCCGGGGCTTTTCTGCAAGAGAAGGGGCGAACCTTTGCCATGCAGAGCCGGCAGGATGTCCGTCTTGAAGAGGCTCTGCTTTACTGTACGCACGAGAGCATGTTTGCCAATGCGGAGCATCTGGCGTCTTTCAGAAAGGTCGCAGCAAAAGCCCGCTTGCAACGTTTCGGCGGCGATTGTTACGCCTACTGCATGCTGGCGCTCGGTCAGATTGACCTGGTGATTGAAGATACCCTGCAGCCCTACGACATTGTGCCGCTGATTCCGATTATTGAGGCGGCTGGTGGTGTGATTACCGATGCAGAAGGCAAGCGCCCGTTAGAGGGTGGTTTTGTGGTGGCTGCGGCCAACCAGCAGTTACATGCAGAAGTGATGGCCCTGCTGTGATAGAGGAGAGAGTTGCATGGAAACAATCAAGACAGCCAGCTTTGAATACTTGATGGACCTTGCCAAAAAGAATCCGGAGGGTGGTTATACTTTTGTGCTCGATGGCACTCCCTACCAGATTGAAGATGTTCTGGAAATCTCCAAGATTGCTACGGATCATGGTTATATTGTTATTTATTAGTTGAGAGTCTGACAAAAGTCGTCATCCTCGTGAAAACGGGGATCCATTTTTTGACAATTCCAGTAAACCTCTGGATTTCCGCATGCGTGGGAATGAAGATCAATGGCTCTTATTGAGTTTTGCAAGGGTCTCAATAATCAAAATCGAGATTAAGATTAAGATCGTCGGGCCCGCCCGACAGCCGGGTGACTTTCTTTCCAAAGCCAAAGAAAGTAACCAAAGAAGGCTTTGCGCTGCGCTGGGCATGTTGTGCGCCTGAGAGCTGTGGTTGTAAACAACTTCTGATAATGGGACAAGAGGTGGTTTTATTTTGTTTGTATTGTTGATGAGGTGGTGGTATGCCGGATTCTCGGTAGGGCTGTTGCAGGGTCGGGTTACTGGGTTGAGAATCCAAGCAGAGAACGTGCAAAATACCTGCTAGACACAGCGTACAAACAATTCCAGTAAACCGCACAGGGGGCCGTTAAGATCAGGCACCCCCGCCAATGGCTGCAAAAAAGCAGAATCTTGAAATTTTAGAATCATTGCCAATCAGAGCCAGAACCATTGGAGTACACATGCCCACCGCTAGGTGATGGTACTTTTGCTTACTTTTGCTGCCGGGCAAAAGTATGGCGTTTGGCGGTACGCGCGCCGCCGGTCTTGATTGGTTTTCAGATAAGAAAAAGCCTTCCTTTAATCCTATTCTTTCCTTAATATTCAAGATCGAGATCGTCGGTCCCGGCCGACAACCGGGCCACTTTCTTGCCAAGCCCCAAGAAAGTAACATAAAGAATGGCTTGCGCTGCGCTGGGCATGTTATGCGCCTAAGAGCTGTGGTCTTAAGTTGTTTTTGATAATGAGGTAAGAGGTGGAGTCGTTTTGTTTGTGTTGTTGAGTCGTTTTGGTGCGCGTAGCTATGTGCCGGGCTGTTGCAGCGACGGGCTACGGGGTCGAAAAGCCAAGCACGGATAGTGAAAATAAAATCCGAGACAGTCCCTGTGGTTTGCCAAATTCAGGCCTATTACAACCCACTCGCATCAAGCGAAGACTCAATCTCCAGAGAGCGTAGTTTCAGAACCATTTTGCGGCGTACCGCGGTGGGAATTTCAACATGCAGGCACTGTGTCATTGGGTTGAGCTTGTGCGCAGCGATGCGTTGCAGGGCATTGGCTCCTGCACCAGGAATCCAGCGCAGGTTCTCCTTTGGCAGAAAGGTGCGTTCTTCACCATCGATCAGGCTGTCGATATCGGTTTCTGGATCCACCTGAAAACCGAGCAGCTGCATACCGCCAAGTAGGGCAAAATTGTAGCAGAGGTGGGTACCAGCGCAGAACTGCACGTACATCTCGGCGGAGAGATCCCGAATCAGGTTCAACCCCTCTTTTACAGTGTCGTTAGGCCGCAGAAAAAGCACATCCTCTTCTTTGAGAAACCTCCCTATGTCATTTGGCGACCGGTAGGGTGGCAGGCCACCAAGACCAACCACAACACGACGATCATCACTGAAAGTCCCCACACAACCGTGAATATCAATCAGCAACTCTGGAAGAGACAGTTCCAGTGTTGTCATATAGTTTGGCAATCCCTCTTCGAGTTTGTAGCAGTAGGGGTGGCCGTGCTCATCAATATAGGGATAGATGACATCGATATTGCTTGGGTTGAGTGGTACGCCCCAGCTTTCCAGCTGGGCAAGGTTCTCGTCAGTCAAAGGTTCGCGTCCGGCGAAGCCGAGATTGATGATTGCTGAGCCACCCTTGCCGGTGCGCAGGAAGTAGAGCGTCACCTCCAGGGTGTGCGGATCGTAGGGACCATGGCTGGCTGTGATCAGGGGACTTTGTTGACGGATGTTTTCCTGTCGATGGCGCAGCAGCAAAGCACCGCCAGCGGCATCCGGCCGGTAACGTCCCTCAAATTCAGGTAAGGCGTGACCGCAAGTATGCCAGCCGGAATCCTCGGTCGGCACGTCGGCAAAGAAACGCTGCAAAACCTCTTGGCGCCAGGTGGCGACAAAGCGCAGGCAGCGATCCGGCAGGCGGTAATAGACGGAATATTGAATGGGGTCGAGATAGATGCGAATTTGCAGGCGTTTTATCAGCTCCCGGTTGTAGTTGTTCTGCGTGCTCTTCAGCAGGCGCTCGGTAATTTCCAGCATGGCCGCAAAAGTGGCTTCGTCTGGCACTTCGTCAAGCAGCTCAACCCGCTTCAGCTTGCTGTAATCCTCCTGACCGATCTCCACTTCCAGACGATTAAGGTGGCGCTGGAAGGGGACCGACTCATCGACTTCAAACTGGCTGAGGAAGAGTGGCGATATGCTGGGGCGTTGGTTGCTCATGGTATTTCCGGATGGTCGCGCATTGAAATTATAAGTCAGATTAATCTTACCGAGTTTTTCTGGTTTGTCGCGATCCTCGCCATTGGCAAGGGATGATTATTGCTGGTCAGCCGGTTTTTGAATACGGGCGATCGAGAAAAAGATCCCGACCACACAGAGCGCTGCAAAGGTTAATAATGCGGTGTGCATGCTGGTGAGAAACTGGGGCTGAGTTTGTGGGGTCACCGCATGACCTGCCATGAAGATGGAAAAGGTGATGGTGATAATGGTCATGCTGGCCATCATGCCCAGGGTGCGCATGGTGCTGTTAAGTCCGGAGGCGATGCCGAGGTAGCGCGGCGGCACACTGCCCATAATGACGCTGATGTTTGGTGAGGAAAAGAGCGCGAAACCGAGGCCAAGGGTCGCCAGCATAATCATGATCAAGGTCAGCGAAGTGGTGGCCGTGATGGTGGCGGCGATAGCGAGGCCAGCGGCACAAAGAGCCATGCCGATGGTCGCTACGGTTGCGGCGGAAAAGCGATCGGCAAGGCGTCCGCATAGCGGTGAGAAGGTCGCTTGGACGATCGGTTGAATAATGAGAATGGTCCCGGCTTCACGTGGGTTCAAGCCCTTGACGTATTGCAGGTAGAGACTCAGGAAAAAGGTGACACCGAAGGTGGCGGCGTAGTTGAGCAGGGCGGCGAGGTTGGAGAAGGCAAAGACCCGGTTGCTGCGCAGCAGGGCGACGTTGAGGACCGGATACTCGGTGCGCGATTCCAGCACCAGAAAGAAGAGCAAACCGCCGGTTCCAGACAATGCCAGCAGCCAGGCCCACAGGCCCTGGTCCAGATTGGAAGCGCCGCTGATCAGCAGCAGAATCGCTGCGGCGTAGACCAGACTGCCGCGCCAGTCGAAAGGCTCGCCCTTGGCTTCAGCCCATTCGCCGCGCAGTTTGGCACAGGTGACAGCGAAGGTGATTATGCCAAGCGGCACGGCGAGATAGAAAATAGAGCGCCAGCCGAAAGTGGTAACCAGCGCGCCGCCGAAAAAAGGTCCACAGGAGATGCCGGCGTAGACGCTGGCGACGGCGATGCCGAGAGCCTTGCCACGTTCTTCGGGCGGAAAGACCGAAACCACAATGGCAAAGGTGGTCGCCATGACCATGGAGCCGCCCATGCCCTGCAAAAAACGCATGGCGATCATTGATTCGATTGACCATGCTTGTGAAAGTAGACCTCCGGCGATGGTAAAGACCACGACACCGTATTGGAAGATCCGGCGTCGGCCGTAAATATCTCCCATCCGGCCCATGGCCAGAAGGAAGATCGATGCCGAGAGCACGTAGGTGGTCTCCACCAGTCCCAACTGCATGGCGCTGGCGTTAAAATCACGGCCAATGGCAGGCAGGGCAACGCCGACCGCCGACATCATGAAGGGCATGAGGAAGTGGGCGGTGCAGACGACCATGAGCGTGGCGGATCGGGAAACCTTTTGGCTCATAGGTACGTCCTACCGCCCACGTAGGTTTTAGCAAAGAACTTGTTCGAAAGCTTCTCAATGCGGACATTCTTGCCGGTACGAGGGGCGTGAATGAAGTTACCATCACCGACATACATGCCGACGTGGGTGACCCGCGTACCACCCTTGGTGGCAAAAAAGACCAGGTCGCCCTGGCGCAATTTCTTTTTGGAAACCCACTTACCGGCTTTGAACTGGCTGCGCGAGACCCGGGGCAGGTTCAGGCCGTTGAGGCGGTAGCTGACCATGGTCAGGCCACTGCAGTCGAAGCCGTTTTTAGCGGTGGTGCCGCCCCAGCGGTAGGGGATGCCGATGAAGCGTTTGGCGGTCTTGACCAGTTCGCTGCGCAGATTGCCCTTGCCGCTCTTTTTGATGCGGGCAGCGGCGTAATCTTCTGGAAAAACGATAAAGAAGGTGTCGATCAGCCCCTGTGATTGCAGGCGTTCCGCTTCGCTGCGTGCTGGCTTGTAAGTGGCGTAGTTAGCAAAACGAACCTTGTAGAGACCCGATTCATGGCGGAAGTAGTAGGCGTCAATGCCGCGTGCCTCAAGACGCTGCTCAAGGCGTACGGCATTGTCGAGACTGGCAAAGGCACCGACCTGAATCGAATAACCCATCTTCTGCAGAGGCGTCCCTTGACGCTGAGCGGGCGGCGCCTCTTTAAGAAGCGCGGCAATCGGGTCGTCTCCGGAGCGACTTGAGGGGGCTCTCTGCGGTGCTGTTGGCGTACTGCAACCGACCAGAATTGCCAACATGATCAGCAGAGTTAAGATTGGTCGGGTAAGTTTGTTGTGCCGGGGGGCCTCAGAAGCCATAGGGATTTTAAAAGCTCGCGATCACTTTGCTGGTGATAGGAGTAGCGTAGGATGTGGTGAGGAACGAACCGCATCAAGAGAAATGGGAGAATCCGCATGCGGTTCGTTCCTCACCGCATCCTACAGGGCTAATTAGCCATTCAGGATTACCAACGTAACACAATCAAGAGCAAAAATAACGGCCGTTTCCCTTGCTGTGGACTCAATGTCAAAGCAGGCGATAAAGGTGCAGACTGACGCCGCTCTTTGTGTCTGCTTCGGGAAAATCGTTTCCCGGGGTGAAAAGTCCGAGTTTCTCGGCTGCAGGGAGCTGGCGGGCAAACAGTTCGTCGAGATAATCAGGGCCGAGGTCTGGAGCGTTGAGGCAGGCGAGCACCTCCCCGCCCTGCTTGACCAGGCCCGGCAGAGTGCGCATCAGCTTTGGCCAGTGTCGCTCAGCGGTAAAGCTTTTCCACTGGGATGCTGGCGGATCGCAGATGACCAGGTCAAAGGGCCCCAGCTTGCGCAGTTTACTGAGACTGCGGAAGAATTCCTGCGGCAGGAAACTGGCCTGGCGCAGATCAATATTATTGATGCGATGATTGAGCTTGCCGAGCTCCAGCGCGCCACGATTCATGTCGAGGTTGACGACCTGGACCGCGCCACCAGCCAGGGCGGCCACGGAAAAGCTGCAGCTGTAGGCAAAGAGGTTGAGTACACGTTTGCCGGCTGCCCGCTCGCGAACCACTTTGCGACCCACTGCCATATCCGGGAAGAAGCCAATGTTTTGTGCTTCACCGAGGCGCAGCCGGAAAGAGAGTCCCGCCTCCTCTGCATCGAGACTTTCAGGCAACTCTCCCTGCAGCAACCGGCTTGGGCCATTCATCAGAAAACGTTCCTGCAAGAGAATCGCCTGAGGCATGTCGGGCAATGTCGCGACCAGCAATTGTGTCAGCTCATCGAGCCAGGCTTGCGCCCGTTGCCGGTAGAGGATGACCATAACGACCGGTGGGAAATAGTCGATCACCAGATCCTCATAACCGGCAAAGCAGTGCCCCCGGCCGTGAAAGAGGCGGCGAGCCTCACCGGAGTGGGGCAGATGTTGGATGATTTCTTCGCGGATAACTTGCATGGCGGGGATTGTCGCAGAAAGGTGGCAAAATAACCAGATCAAGTTAAAAGACGTCGTTTGCTCCCATAAACAGAGAAAATTTGACTTCATCCCTGCCGGTAACGTATACAGGGGCGCTTTAAGCCTGCTGCCAGCTGTGCTTTTTGCAAAAGTCGTCATCCTCGTGAAAAAGAGATCCATTTTTAGACAATTCCAGTAAACTTCTGGATTCCCGCATGCGCGGGAATGACGATCAATGGATGTTACTGTGTTTTGCAAGAGCCTCAGTTGACTCATATAGAAAGAGAGATTGAAGAGATGATATTGAAACCTGAAGTTGTTGCCCAGCTTGAGCGTGTGCTCAGCTCCGTTGAACAATTGCTGCCCAAGGCGAGCGAGCCGGTTGACTGGTCGACTTGTGCTGCGGCCAACTGGCGCCGCCATTCCTTCTCCGGTTTTCTTGAGCCGGTCAAGGTGACCGATACCACGACTCTCGATGAACTGCTTGGTGTCGAAGATCAGAAAGAGACCATGATCAACAACACCCGGCAGTTTCTCGCCGGACTGCCGGCCAACAACTCGTTGCTCTGGGGTTCGCGCGGCACTGGCAAATCGTCGCTGGTCAAGGCGTTGCTCAACAAATACGCTGACGACGGTCTGCGGGTTGTCCAGGTGGAGAAAGAGGACCTGATCTACCTTTCGGAGATCTTTGCTGCGGTGGAGGACGAGCCTTACCGCTTCATCCTGCTCTGTGATGATTTGACCTTTGAAGTCGGTGAGTTGAGCTACAAGATGCTGAAAAGCGCGCTTGACGGTTCGGTCTATTCAGCGCCGGAGAACGTCCTGATTTATGTTACATCGAATCGCCGTCATCTGCTGCCTGAGTACGAAAGCGATCATCTCGGTGGCAAGTACGTCAAGGGTGAGCTGCAGCAGAGCGAGGCCATGGAGGAGAAAGTCTCTCTCTCTGATCGTTTTGGTCTCTGGATTCCGTTCCATGTCTTCAGTCAGGAACGCTATCTTGATGCCGTGCGCCTCTGTGTCGAACGCCAGTCGCGCGAACGTCAGGTCGAAATTCCCTGGTCGGCAGAGCTGGAACAGGACGCCATCAAGTGGTCGCGCGACAAGAGCAAACGTTGCGGACGGACCGCTTTCCAGTTTTCCAAAAACTGGGTTGGCCGTTACTTGCTAAAAAAACAGGCGGCTTGATCTGAACCTAACTTAGTTATAGCTATCCAGCATCATATGAGTTGTTTACAAAAACGGTTGTCATCCCCGAATGATTCTATCGAAGATCCATGTTTGAAAGGCTGGATTCCCGATTACACCCTCGGGAATGACTACTTTTCCTATTGTGCTGAATAGTTACACTTCTCCTTTATTTAATCCCGCCCTTTAAAATAGAGCAGAACTTTCTGTATGATCTTCCGGTCTTTGCCGGTTAGATGATCAGACTGTCGGTATTCTTTATAAAACCTCAGCCGTTGCGTACGACTTAAGGCCTGCCTGCCCACTTTGTCGAGACAGGCCAGGTCCTTGATAAAACGATGGCTGAGAAATGGACCGAACAGACGCTGTCCAATCGGGCAGTCGATCAGGTAGACTTGAGGAGCGTCGCGATCCTCTGAGACCAGAATATTACGCCATTTCAGGTCGTTATGACAGAATTTGTGCTGATGGAGGGTGCGCGTGATTTCGGCAACCTGGGTGATAACCCGGGTCACCCAACCGCGGTTGCTGAAGAGCTTCGACTGATTCTTGGCCATCCAGGCCAGATCCCTGGTGCCATCGAGCGATGCAGTGATCAGGGCGCCGCGCATGGTGCGGCTCAAGATATGCTCCTCGCCGAAGGCCACGACCTGTGCTGCTGGCAAGCCGATCTGGTTAAACCAGAGCTGGTTGCGAGCTTCCTGGCGAATCCGCGAGAGACCAAACCAGCTGCGTATGCCGCTGGTCTTGTGGTACTGCTTGATATAGTAACGCTGGTTTTCTATCTCCAGGCAGAAGACGAGGCTCTCTTTGTCTTTCGAAACAGGCTCTCCGGAGAGCGCGAAAACTTTCTCGAATGATGAGAAAGCCTCACCCGCGACGGTGTCTCGCCAGGGCTCAGTAACTGTCCAGCTTCTACTTTTGATCATGGGCTTGTTTACATCTTTATGTAGAGAGATTAAAGTGGCACTATACCTCCTAGGCATTCTGAAGGCACAAGGAATATATTTACAGATGAAAAAAATACAGACTCGCATTCTCCTGGCCCTGGTCATAATCGCAGTGGTGGGGACGGCCTTCCCTTACGTTAAAAAAGCTGTTGAGATCCGCAGCGAAACTCGCAAGTGGCAAGAAAAATGGGCCGATCGGGCTGACGCGACAGCGCCGGTGAAGCTTGTGGCGCTTGCTCATGCGACGCAAGTCCCGGAGCAGATCACGCAGGATCAGCTCTTGAGCTTGGCTCAGTCGCCCTGGGTGATTGGTTCGTCTCTAACCATTCAGCAAGGAGCGACTCTCTCCATCGAAGCCGGTGTTGAGATTTTTATCGCCCCGCGTGCAGATATCCAGGTTTACGGGCGCATCCTTGCCACTGGAAATAAAGATCAGCCGATTCGATTAGGGGCCTATTCTGAGAATCAAGCAGATGCGTGGGCAGGAATTTTTATCCGCAGTGACGAACCCTCAGCGTTTAAGTATGTTGATTTTGCAGGTAGCAAGTATGGTGCTCGCCTGGTTTATTCCTCCGCCTCCTGGGACCATTGCACATTTAAGAACGTGCGCGAGATCTGTTCTGGTTACAGGTCGGACTTCTCCTTTAAAAACTGTCTCTTTGACTACCGGGGCTACGCTGGCGGCGGGAATATCAATGTGATGAAGTTCTACAAAGGCTTTGCGCACATTGAAGACTGCGAATTCTTCTGTCCCGACTCCGATTACAAAGTGGATGGTATCGATGCGGATTACATGAGTGGGGCAATCATTCGTGGCAACCGTTTCTTTGGCGGCAAGTGTGACAATTCAGACGCCATCGATGTTGGTCATGGCAGCCGCAATATTTTGATTGAGAACAACCTGATCGTTGGCTTTATCGATAAGGCCATTTCGGTCGGCGAGAAGGCTGAAGCCGTCGTTAACAACAATTTTATTACGGGTTGCGCAATCGGCGTCGGCGTCAAGGATCGTGGCCGGGTGACCATCACCAGAACCACCTTTTATCAGAATGACTATGCGGTGAAGTCCTACGAAAAAGTTCCAGGGCTTGGTGGTGGCGATGTCACACTCGATCACTCTGTGATAGCTCGCAGTCAAAAATCCCCGGTTGAAGCCGATGCGTTGTCATCAATCGAAATTTCAAACAGTCTTTGTGATAGTCAGCTTCTGCCGGGTAGCAATAACTATCAAGGCACCCCGAAATTTGTCGATGTTGCAGAATATAATTTCAATCTCAAGGGTGTAGATGCACTTTCGGGGGGGCAGGCCACGTTATCTCTGGGGGAGATTGGTGCTAAGTTTTAGGTTGTCGGGGGGGGGGGCTGGCGATCTAGATCTTAATTTTGATTTTGATTTTGATTTTGATTGAAAAGAACACAAATAAACAAGAGTCAAACGGAGACTTTCACTTATCTGAAAACCAATCAAGACCGGCGGCGCGCGTACCGCCAAACGCCATACTTTTGCCCGGCAGCAAAAGTAAGCAAAAGTGCCATCACCTAGCGGTGGGCATGTGTGCTCCAACGGTTCTGACTTTGATTGGCTCTAATTCTAAAATTCCAAGATTCTGCTATTTTGCAGCCAATGGCGGGGTGCCTGATCTCAGCGGCCCCCTGTGTAGTTTACTGAAATTTTTTTGTGCGTTGCGCCTAGCAAGTGTTTTGTACTTTCTCTGCTTAGATGTTCGACTTTCAACCCAGTAGCCCGTCCCTGCAACAGCCCTACCGAGAATCTGGCAAACCACCACCCCATCAGCAGCATAAACAAAACAAAACCACCTCTTGTCTCTTTATCAGAAATCACTTAAAACCTCAGCTCTTAGGCACACAACATGCCCAGCGCAGCGCAAGCCATTCTTTATGTTACTTTCTTGGGGCTTGGCAAGAAAGTGACCCGGTTGTCGGCCGGAACCGACGATCTCAATCTCGATCTTGAATATTAGGGAAGGAGTAGAATTAGAATTAAACGAAAACCTTCACCCATCTTAAAACCAATCAAATCGACGGTTTAAACTGCAAAATCTACAACCGATTGAAACCATTCAACGCCGCAACCCGATAAGCCTCCGCCATCGTCGGATAATTAAACGTCGTATTAATAAAATACTTAATATTGTTCTGTGGCACAGGCTGAGCCATGATCGCCTGGCCGATATGAAGGATCTCCGCCGCATTATGACCAAAGCAGTGAATACCAAGAATCTCCAGCGTCTCACGATGGAAAAGCAGCTTGAGCATACCGGCCTTGTGAGCCGTAATCTGCCCACGGGCCAGATTACGGAAGAAAGAGTGCCCGACTTCATAGGGAATGCGCTGCTCAGTCAACTCGCGTTCCGTACCGCCAAGACAACTGATCTCCGGCGAGGTGTAAATTCCGGTCGGGATATCCCTGACCAGACGCTCGTCGCAGGAGCCTTCGGCAATGTGCGTCCCGGCAAAGCGGCCCTGGTCGTAAGCGGCACTCGCCAGATTGGGGAAGCCGACAATATCACCGACCGCGTAGATGTGCGGCAGAGCCGTCTGATACGCCTCATTCACAGCAAGGTTGCCGCGATGATCAATCTCAACACCGATGGCCTCAAGCCCCATTCCCGCAGAATTACCGGTCCGACCGTTGGCCCACAACAACATATCCGACTTGATCACCTTACCGGTTTGCAAGTGCAGGACAACGCCGTCCTCATTCACCTCGACCCGCTCATACTCTTCGTTCTGACGAATCAGAATGCCCTGTTCGTCACGCATGTGGTAACTCAGCGCATTACTGATCTCTTCATCGAGATATTCGAGCAGACGCTCACGGGTATTAACCAGGTTGACCCGGACACCGAGATCAGCGAATGCCGAAGCGTACTCGCAGCCGATCACACCGGCGCCATAAACCGTCAAGGTTGCAGGCAGATCGCTCATCTGCAGAATCGTATCGCTGTCAACCACGCGAGAAGTGCTGAAATCGACATCCTCCGGTCGATAAGGATGGGATCCGGTAGAAATCACAAAATGATCCGCCGTAAACTGGCGCGAGTTGCCCGATTCGTCAGAGACCTTGAGGCTGTGCGGATCAACAAAAGAGGCAAACCCCTCAATCACCTCAACCTTGTTGCGCGCATAGAAACCCTCCCGATCACGCACCTGCTGACCAACCACATCCTTTATTGCCCCCATAAGATCGACGGCGGTTATTTTCACAGGATGGTGCACCCGATCAAACAAGCGGCTTTTTTTCTCTTCAGAATATTGTCGAACCACATGAATCAGAGTCTTGCTCGGGATCGTCCCCATGTGTGTACAGCCGCCGCCCACCAGAGCGTGACTTTCAATAATAGCAACAGATTTGCCCGCCTTGGCCAGCTTGATTGAAGCACCTTCACCGCCCGGGCCACTACCGACAACAATGACATCAAAATGGTTTTTCAATACTTCCATAGGGATTCCTGACTCACGTTATGAGGGTAAATAAACAGACTCATTAAGAATAAAGGAAAGCTGGGAGTTTGCAATAGATTATGTGCAGACAAGGTCCGGCTGCTATTTTCATTTTCCTTGCTTGGCTTTTCAACCCAGTAGCCCGTCTCTGCAACAGCCTTACAGAGGATCTGGCCAACCACAATCTCTCAGTGGCACAAACAAGAACAAGACAAAACCAGTTCCTGAAAGAAGCACCCCATTAACACACCGACCACCCCGAGCAAGAAGTGCCCAGCGCAGCGTAAAGCCATTCTTTGGTGACTTTCTTGGGGCTTAGCAAGAAAGTTACCCGGCTGTCGGCCGGGACCGACGACCTTAGATCTAAGAATAACAAAGAAAATATCCATGCAGACAGGC